>NZ_JBXOSF010000002.1:0-89213 GCF_056933585.1 Pseudomonas sp. JL23
ATGACCTCCAAAGAACCCTCGCTGTTGCTGGTAACCAAAGCCAATGACCTGATCAGCGCATCCTATCGCCTGACCCTGCAGGAGCAGCGTCTGCTGTTGGCCGCCATTGCCCAGGTCGATCCGCGCAAACCCATGCCGTCGAAGATCACCGTGACCGCCGCCAGCTTCGCCGAGATCTACGGCGTGCCAATCCGCTTCGCCTACACCAACCTCAAGGAGGCGGCCGACTCGCTTTACGAGCGGGATATCCAGACCTTCGATGGCAAGAACCGCACGCGCATTCGCTGGGTCTACAAGGCGGCCTATGCCGAGGGCGAGGGCCGCGTCACGCTGAACTTCACCGTGGACGTTATCCCCTACCTTTCGATGCTCAACAGCAAGCTGACCTCCTACGATCTGCGCCGGGTAGCGAACCTCAACTCCATGCACAGCTTCCGCCTGTTCGAGCTGATGATGCAGTTCAAAAGCACTGGCGTGCTGATCATCGAGGTGGAAAAACTGCGCATCCTTCTCGACCTGGGTGACAGCTACAAGCGCTTCAACAACCTGCGCCAGCGTGTCATCGCACCGTCCATTGCCGAGATCACGGCCAAGTCCGGCATCACCATCACCTACCAGACCATCACCGAAGGCAAGACCGTCAAGAGCCTGATGTTCCGCTTTCAGGAGGCGGCGCAGATGCGGCTTTCCCTGGAGGACGGCATGGAGGCCATTCCCCATGAGCAACTGGTAATTCTTGAAAATTGATTATAAATCATATGCTTATATTGATAGCTATCTATATAGCTAGATAGCTTTAATGATAGCTGGCTAGATATCCATAGCCGGAATTTGTAGTCGATAGCTGTAGGAAAGGACGCAGCAAGACGTTTCCTTTTATATAGAAGGAAGGACAGTGATGCTTCTGGAAATGCCTGGATGGGGCAAAAAAAGGGGCATATGCCGGGTTTTTTCCGCGCTGAGTCGGTTTATCTATAAAGATAGCTATCTATATATCTAGCTTTTTTAGGCGGATTTCGATAGCCGGAATTTGTAGTCGATAGCAGGTGTTTCCGTTCCTGCCTCTACCATCCAGACAAATCCCAAGATGTGGAATGCCAATCTGTAGGAGCTGCCGAAGGCTGCGAAAGCGGTGTATCAGATAGACCCATTCGCAGCCTTCGGCGGTTATGTTGGCAGCGATTAACAGGCATGACCGTGAATTATCTGCTTCGCATCTAACGCCAAAAAATCGCATTAACAGCTACGGTTCAGCTGTAATGACATATAAAGAAAAGTTTTAATAAATAACGACTCATTACTTTATAGAGTAAGCGTTCAGAAGTGTTTCATGGCTGATACATAACCCTGCGTCGTTAAGTCACGACGCAGGGTTTAACTCATCAATCAGCAGCCTTCTCGGCCAACACTTGTCGATAGATCTGCGCAGTGGTCGCGCACATATGCTCGGCAGTGAAAAGCTGTTGGAAGCGCAGTTCTGCGTTAGCGCCAAAAGCTGCCGCTTCGACGGGGTTATCCCACAGCCGGGTCATGGCTGCGCGCAGGGCCGGCGGTTCGTTGGGCGGCACGGCCAGGCCGGTGTGTTCGTGCAGATTGACGAAGGTCGTACCGGTGCCCATTTCGCAGGAAATCATTGGCTTGCCGTACATCGACGCCTCCACCAGGGAGATGCCAAAGGCCTCCGAGCGCATGTGCGACGGGAACACCAACGCGTAGCACATCTGCAACAGGCACACCTTGTCCTCATCATCCAGCCGGCCGAGGAACTGCACATTGCGCAGCTTCAGGGTCTCTGCCATGGCCTTGAGCTCTTGCTCCTGGGGGCCGCCACCGAGAATCAGTACCGGATAATCCACGCCTTCCAGGGCCCGCAGCAGGCTGTCCAGCCCCTTGTAATAGCGCAGCACGCCGACGAACAGGAAAAACTTCGGCGGCACGCGCTGGCGCCACTTCTCCTGGGTGGCCGGGGTGACGACCGGGTAGGCCGCCTGATCCAGGCCATAAGGCACGACCACGGTTTTATCGACGAACGGCTTGAGCGTCGTGCTGGTGCGCTGATAGTTGGGCGAGGCCACCAGAATGCGGTCCATGCGCGACAGAAACGCGTGCATCAAGGGCCGGTAAAGTTTGAGCAGATGGCGCTGCTTGATCACATCCGAGTGGTAGCTGAGCACCGTCGGCTTGCCATGGCGCGTGGCGAAATGCACCAGGTCCATCAGCGGCCAGGGGAAGTGAAAGTGCACCAGGTCGGCCTCGGCGGCCATCTCCTTGAAGGTGCCGAACACCTGCGCCGAGAACCCGGTGGACGCCAGGTTGAAGTTCTCTTTGACCCGCGTGACCGGGTGATCGGCTAGCTGGATCTGCGCAGGGGAGGGGTTGGGGCTGAGCGTCAGGACCTGATTGTCGATGCCCAGGGCGCGACCGCCCTGGCACAGCTGGAAAATCACCTGCTCGATGCCGCCGGTGGTGTCCGGGTAATAGGTTTTGAAGAAATGCAGAATGCGCATGAAATGCTCGCAGGACAGCTGGGGCAGATCGACTTCCTGAGTGTCCACAACGGGAACAACATGGGTTACGCATTTGAAACGCAGGTTGTGTAGGAAGAAGAACAAGGAATGCCAAGATGCGCGGACTTTACCTTTCGCTTTGAAGACGTTGCAACATTAAATCTAGGAAAGATCCTACGTAGGAAAATACTGTCGTCTGATTCCACTGACAGCTTTTTCATTTATCACTCGTTAGTCGAGTGTTACACTCCCGCGCTTTTCCATACCCCGTGGCAGTTAGGAAATTATGCGTAACGTCGATGAAAACAGCTTGCAGGCTGCGTTAAAAGCTTGTAAAGGCAGTTTTATATCAGTCGGTATTTTCAGTTTGTTCGTGAATGCCCTGATGCTGGTTCCTACCTTTTATATGCTCCAGGTTTACGGGCGTGTGGTCACCAGTGGCAGCATGACCACGTTGGCCGTGCTGACCCTCATCATGGTCATTCTTACCATCACCACAGGTCTGTTGGAGTGGGTGCGTTCGCGCATCATGATTCGCGTCAGTACCAAGCTTGATGTCATCCTCGCTCGCGATGTGTACCGCGCCAGTTTCAAAATGGCCCTCGCGACCGGCGGTATGAACTCCTCGGCCCAGCCCCTGAGCGATCTGACCGCCTTGCGTCAGTTCCTGACCGGCAACGGCCTGTTCGCCTTCTTCGATGCCCCATGGCTGCCGATCTACCTGGCCGTGATGTTCATGTTCCACCCTTGGTATGGCTGGACCGCCGTGGCCAGTGCCATCGTGCTGCTGATCCTGGCCTATGCCAACGAGAAGGTCACCAGCAAGCCGATCGCCAACGCCAACCGCGAAAACATGGCCGCCAGCCTGCACACCACCAAAAACCTGCGCAATGCTGAAGTCATTGAGTCCATGGGGATGCTCAATAACTTGATCAATCGCTGGTCCCTGCGTCAGAAGAAGGTCCTGCTGCTGCAATCGGAAGCCAGTGACAAGGGCGGCAACATCACCTACGCCTCGAAAAGTTTCCGGGTCATGGTGCAGTCGTTGATCCTCGGCCTGGGTGCTTACCTGGCGGTCAACCACGAAATTTCCTCGGGCCTGATCATTGCAGGTTCCGTGTTGCTGGGCCGCGCCCTGGCGCCAATCGATCTGATCATCGGCAGTTGGAAAGGCTTCATCGCCGCCCGCGGTCAGTACAACCGTCTTAATGAAATACTTTCCAAGCTGCAGTCGGAGCCTGAGCGCATGCCGCTGCCGGCGCCGCTGGGCAACGTCAGCGTGGAAAACATGATTGTCGGCGCGCCGAACTCGCGCGTGGCCATCATCAAAGGCATCAGCTTCGCGGTACCGGCCGGCACCATCGTCGGTGTGATCGGCCCGAGTGCCTCGGGTAAATCGACCCTGGCCCGTGCGCTGCTGGGCATCTGGCCACCACAGCACGGTACCGTGCGTCTGGACGGTGCCGATATCAGCAACTGGGACAAGATCGAACTGGGCCCGCACATCGGCTACCTGCCCCAGGACATCGAACTGTTCGAAGGCACCGTCGGCGACAACATTGCCCGTTTCGGTGAAGTCGATCCGGAAATGGTCGTGCAGGCCGCCAAAGTGGCCGGCGTTCACGAAATGATTCTGTTGCTGCCCGAAGGTTACGACACCGTGATCGGCAGCGACGGCGTCAGCCTCTCCGGCGGTCAGCGTCAGCGCGTCGGCCTGGCCCGTGCCCTGTACGGCACACCGAAACTGATCATCCTCGACGAGCCGAACTCCAACCTCGACGAAATCGGCGAGCGCGCCCTGTCCTACGCCCTGACTTACCTCAAGGCCGAAGGCTCGACAGTGTTTGTGATTACCCACCGCACCAATATCCTCTCTCAGCTCGATCGTCTGCTGGTGATGAAGGATGGTCTGCTCAGCATGTTCGGGCCGACCGAGCAGGTGGTGGCCGAACTCAGTGCCAAAGCCAACAGCCAGAAAAACCAGGTTGCCACCGCAGGCGCTGCGCCTACCAGCGCCTGACAGGAATACGTCGATGAACCGAAATATGATTGCCACCGCCGCCGACAACTTCCATGACCTGCCCACGTCCGACGCCAAGTCGCGGCGCATTGGCTACACGATCATCTTTGTTGTCTTCGGTATCTTTGGCACTTGGGCGGCCGTTGCGCCGCTCGACAGCGCAGTCAACGCCCCGGGCGTGGTCACCGTGCAGACCTACCGCAAGACCGTGCAGCATCTGGAAGGCGGTATCGTCAAAGAGCTGCTGGTACACGACGGCGACACCGTCAAGGCCGGCGACCCGCTGATCGTCCTCGACGACTCCCAGGTGCGCGCCGAATACGAAATCAACCGCGGTCAACTGGTGGCGGCCAAGGCCACCGAAGCGCGTCTGCGTGCTGAACGCGATGGCAAGACCAGCATCGACTTCAGCGACATGATCGAGCACGACACCCCGCGCGGCAAAGAAGCCCAGGCCACCGAGACTCAGGTGTTCAACGCCCGCCGCAACGCCCGTCTGGGCGAGATTTCGGTGCTGCAAGAGCGCGTCGGCCAGCTTAACGAGCAGATCAAGGGCCTCGGCGCCATGATCTCCACCAAGAACAATCTGGGCAAATCCTACAACGGCGAAATCAAGGAGCTGAGCGACCTGCTGGCCCAAGGCTTCGTCGACAAGCAGCGCCTGCTGGATCAGCAGCGCAAGCTGGACATGCTCAAGTCCGAAATTGCCGACCACGACTCGACCATCACCAAGACCCGCCTGCAGATCAACGAAACCCAGTTGCAGATCCTGCAACGCAACAAGGATTTCAACTCGGACGTGGTCAAGCAATTGGCCGAAACCCAGACCAAGGTCTACGACCTGCAGGAACGCGTCGCGGCCTACCAGGATCGCCTGAGCCGTGTAGTCATTCGTGCTCCCGATGACGGCATGGTCATCGGCATGACCGTACACACCGTTGGCGGTATCGTCCGCGCGGCCACGCCGTTGCTCGACATCGTCCCTTCGGTCTCCGACCTGATCGTCGAAGTGCACGTGCAGCCAGTGGACATCGACCGCATTGCCATCGGCAAGCCGGCGAAGATCCGTTTCAGCGCCTTCAACGCCACGACCACCCCGGAAATCGAAGGCGAAGTGATCCAGATCTCCGCCGACCGCCTGACCGACGAACGTACCGGCGCGCCTTACTACCTGGCCCGCCTGCGCGTGACGGCTGAAGGAGAGAAGAAGCTGGGTGATCGCAAACTGGTGCCAGGTATGCCGGGTGATGCCATGATCGTCACCGGTTCACGCACTATGTTGCAGTACATCCTGCAACCGGCCCGTAATGCCATCACTGAATCGATGATCGAGGAATGATTGTGCGCCGTCTGTTCCCCTGTCTGATGTTGAGCTTGCTGTCTGTGCAGATCCAGGCAGCCGAGGTCAAGATTGCTGAACCTGCGACCGCCAAGCCACCGGCCACCAGCGTCAGTGCCAAGACCTACACAGCCGACCTGCTGTCGCTGTATCGCGAGTCGCGTCTTGAGGACCCGCGGGTCCTGGCGTCCTATGCCCGCAATCTGGCCAGCAAAGCCCATGCGGACGAGGCCTTCGGTTCGTTACTGCCGCAGATCACCGCCCAGGCGGGGGGGAACCGCATCAAGCAGACCAACGAACTGCAGGATCAGGTCTACAACAGCGAGAACTACAGCATCAGCCTGAGCCAGGCCCTGTACAACAAGGCGGCCTGGGAGAACTACCAGAAGTACAAGAAAACCATCAGCCAGACCGAGTCCGAAAGCACCGAGGCCCAGGCCGAAGCCGCCCTGGACCTGGCCCAGCGTTACTTTGCCGCCCTGGCCGCAGACGACGAACTGGAGCTGACCGAAGCTGAACTGCGCACCAACCAGGGCAGCCTGGATCGGGTCAATGCGCTGTACGCCAAGCAACTGGCGATGATCACCGACGTGCTCGACCTGCGTGCCCGGGTCGACACCCTGGCCGCTCAGGCCGTCGACGATCGCAACCAGGTGCGTGTCAGCCGCGCGGCCCTGTCGGAAATCGTCGGCCGTCCGGTCACGGAAAAACTCAGCCGTATCCGCACCGATGCCCAGTTCAAGGTCTCCGATCAGAGCCTGGACACCTGGGTGCAGAACGCCCTGCAGGAAAACCCGACCCTCAAGGCCAACATCGCCGCTGTTGATGTGGCTGAAGCCGGTGTTCGCGGCGGCAAGGCCGGGCATTACCCGACCCTGGCCCTGCAACTCAGCGCACAGAACACCAACGAAGGCTATAACAACGCCCTGGCGCCCAAGACCGACAGCTATGTAGCCGGTCTGGTCCTTCAAGTGCCGATCTACAGTGGTGGCTCGACCTCTGCCCGCGTGCGTGGCCTGGTCCAGGACCAGATCAGCGCCGAGCAGCAGCTGGAAGCGACCCGTCGCCAAGTGGTCAAAGAGACCACCAATGCGTATCTGACCGCCGATTCCAACGTCGAAAAAATGCGTGCTAACGTCAACGCACTGAATTCGGCAACGCAGGCGAGCATCGCTTCGCAGAAATCTTTCGCTTACGGCGTGGTCAACGCCGTGGACGTCTTGAACGCCACCCAGGCCGAATTCAAGGCCCGACGCGACCTGCTCAAGACCCAATACGATTTCATTACCAATCTGTTCGTTCTCAATCGCTGGGCCGGCAAGGTGTCCACCGAGAGTGTCGAGAGCGTCAACGCTTGGTTGAGCAATAACAGCACAACGGACCCAGTCCCTGTCCCCGACCGGAAGTCAAAACAATGAGCACACCCAGCAAATCCGTCATCATCACAGGCATCACCGGTCAGGATGGCGCCTACCTGACTCAGCTGTTGCTGGAGAAAGGCTACAAGGTCTACGGCACCTACCGCCGCACCAGTTCGGTCAACTTCTGGCGTCTTGAAGAAGTCGGCGTGTTGAACCACCCGAACCTGGAACTGGTCGAGCACGACCTGACTGACCTCAGCGCCAGCATCCGCCTGATGCAGAAAGCCGAGCCGAGCGAAGTGTATAACCTCGCTGCCCAGAGCTTCGTTGGCGTGTCCTTCGACCAACCGCTGACCACCGCCGAAATCACCGGCCTGGGCGCGGTCAACCTGCTCGAAGCCATCCGTATCGTTAACCCGAAGATCCGCTTCTACCAGGCGTCGACCTCGGAAATGTTCGGCAAGGTGCAGCAGGTTCCGCAGACCGAAGCCACTGATTTCTACCCGCGCAGCCCGTACGGCGTGGCCAAGCTTTACGCGCACTGGATGACCATCAACTACCGCGAGTCCTACGGGATCTTCGGTTCCAGCGGCATCCTGTTCAACCACGAGTCGCCACTGCGCGGCAAAGAGTTCGTGACCCGCAAGATCACCGACGCCGTGGCGCGCATCTCCCTGGGTCAGCAGGACGTGCTGGAACTGGGCAACATGGACGCCAAGCGCGACTGGGGTTTTGCCAAGGAATACGTCGAAGGGATGTGGCGCATGCTGCAGGCCGACGAGCCGGACACCTTCGTACTGGCCACCAACCGTACCGAAACCGTGCGTGACTTCGTGTCGATGGCCTTCAAGGCCGTGGACATCTCGCTGGAATGGAAAGGCAGTGCCGACAACGAACACGGCATCGACACCAAGACCGGCAAGACCGTCATCCAGGTCAACCCCAAGTTCTACCGCCCGGCCGAAGTCGAGCTGCTGATCGGCGACCCGGAAAAAGCCAAGCGCGTACTGGGCTGGGAAGCCAAGACCAGCCTGGAGCAACTGTGCCAGCTGATGGTTGACGCCGACCTTGAGCGCGTCAAAAGCGGTAAATCCTTCTAAATAGTACCCACGCCGCCCGCCGTTCGAGCCCCTGGTTCGGACGGCGGGCGTGCTTGCTTGTGGTGAGTCGTATTTTTATTCATTTGTTGCCTGCCTGTGGGACCGGCTTTAGCCGGGAAGAGGCCAGTACAGCCGATACATACTTTGTGTCTGCAATGCCGCCTTCCCGGCTAAAGCCGGTCCCACAGAGTGCTATGGCGTTGGTGCGCCCATGAACCGTCTGCTATTCGACGTCACGCGTCTGCTCGAGTCCGGTCTGCACACCGGTATTCAGCGGGTCGTGCGCTGTCTGCTGGCCGCCTGCGAGCGGCAGTTTGCCGGGCAGGGTTATCAGGTGTCGGCCGTGACCTTCGCCGGTGAGCACTGGCAAGCCTATGCCGAACTGGCGCCGCACCCGTGCCAGGGCCTGGGCGAGCAGGTGCAGCAGCCCGGCCAGCTGATCGAGCCGGGCGATGGCGATGTGCTGCTGATGTTCGATGCCTCCTGGTATGGCGAACCCTGGCAGGCGGTGGACGCCGCACTGGCCCGTGGCGCCCGGCTGATGGGCATGGTCCACGACCTGTTGCCGCTGGAACACGCCGACTGGTTCCGTGAAGGTCTGGAACAGCGCTTCGGCGATCACCTGCAACACATGGCCCGGCGTGCCGAGCGTTTGTTCGTGCCGACCAGTGCCGTGCAAGGCCGGTTGCAGGAGCTGCTCGAGCGCGATGGCCACACCGTGCCCGTCGCGGTTCTGGCCCATGGCGGCGACTTCTGCAACCAGCACGCCAGCGTCGAACAGATTGCCGAGTACCAAGGCTACCTGCCGGACCCGGCCAGCACGGACGATCCGCTGTACCTGGTACTGGGCACCCTGGAGCCGCGCAAAAACCACGCGCTGATTCTCGATGCCTTCGACACCCTGTGGGCCCAGGGCCGGACCCCGCGTCTGTTGTTCGTGGGCAAGGTCGGCTGGCAGGTTGATTCCCTGGTCGAGCGTCTGCAGAATCACCCGTTGCTTGGCCAACGCCTGTTTCACGCGGCCAACCTGAGCGACCCGGCGTTGCTCTGGCTGATCCGCAACAGCACCGCGCTGGTCTACGTGCCCCGTGACGAAGGCTTCGGCCTGCCGGTACTGGAAGCGGCGATGCAAGGCTGCCCGGTGATTGCCAGCGACATTCTGGTGCTGCGCGAAGCGGGCCGTCACTGGCCGCAGTTTGTCGCCCCGGACAACCTCCCCGAACTCATTCAGGCCCTCTACACCCATGCGCAGCATCAGCCGGCCCCGGCTTTTCACCGCACCTGGGACGATGTGGCCCAAAAACTAGGAACCTTCCTGAACATGGCGAGCCGAGCACAATGACGTTTATCAAGGACATCCTGCGTTTTCGCGGGCTGATCTACGCCATCACCCTGCGCGAGATCAAAAGCCGTTATGCAGGCTCCACCTTTGGCCCGCTGTGGCTGATCGTGCCGCCGGTATTCATGGTCACTATCTACACCGTGATCTTTGCCCGACTGATGCAGGCGCGCTTGCCCGGTATCGAACACCAGTACGCCTACAGTATCTACCTGTGCGCCGGCCTGATTACCTGGAACCTGCTGCTGGAGCTGGTACAGCGCGGCAAAGGGGTGTTCCTGGAACACGCCAACCTGATCAAGAAGTCCAACTTTCCCAAGTTCATTCTGTTTATTCCGGTTATCGCCGTGGCATTGCTCAACACCGTGATGCTGCTGGTGCTGGTGCTGGGCTTCATGCTGGTGTCGGGCTATCCGCTGTCGTTCAACACCCTGTTGATCTTCCCGCTGTTGGGCATCACCGTGGTGCTGGGTATTGCCGTGGGTGCGCTGTTGGCCACGTTGAACGTGTTCTTCCGCGACATTGGCCAGCTGACTGACGTGTTCTTCCAGGCGCTGTTCTGGGCCACGCCCATCGTCTACCCGCTGAGCATTCTCTCGGAGTCGGTGGCACGCCTGCTGTCGTGGAACCCGGTGTTCTCCCTGGTGCTCAACGCGCAGAAAATCCTTTTGGGCGAGCCGATCTCGCGCATGCAGCTGGTTTACCCGCTGGTGTTCGGCGTTATTGTCTTCTTCCTGGCCGTGCTGTTGTACAAGCGCAGCTACAACGACCTACTTGATCAGATCTGACATGACTATTCTCGTTGACCAGGTAGGGAAGGCCTATCCGAAACTCAAGGGTCGCTGGCACGCACTGGGCACCTGGCTGGGCCTGTGCGAGCGCGATCAGAACTGGATCATCCGCGACGTCAGCTTCAAGGTCGGGCAGGGCGAGTCCGTGGGCATCATCGGCGTCAACGGCGCCGGTAAAAGCACCCTGCTCAAGCTGATTACCGGCACTGCGATGCCGACTGAAGGCACCATCACCACCACCGGGCGCATCGCTGCGCTGCTGGAACTGGGCATGGGCTTTCACCCGGAGTTCACCGGGCGCCAGAACGTTGCCCTGGCCGGGCGCATGCAGGGCCTTGAGCGCGAAGAAATCGTTGCGCTGATGCCCGAGATCGAAGCCTTTGCCGAGATCGGCCATTACTTCGACATGCCGGTACGTACCTACTCCTCGGGCATGTTCGTGCGTCTGGCCTTCAGCGTGGCCACCGCCGTGCGCCCGGAAGTGCTGATCGTCGACGAAGCCCTGGCCGTGGGCGATGCCTACTTCCAGCACAAATCCTTCGCGCGGATTCGTGACTTCCGCGAGCAGGGCACCACCTTGCTGTTCGTCTCCCACGACCCGGGCGCAATCAAGAGCCTGTGCGACCGCGCCATTCTGCTGGGCGATCACAAGATGCTCATGGACGGCAAACCCGATGACGTCCTGGACTTCTACAACTCGCTGATCGCGCGCAAGGAAGAAGGCAACCTACAGGCCCAGGCCGTCAACGCACCGTATGCCGGGCGTTCCGGCAACGGTAAGGCACGCATCGAAGAACTGACCATCAGCAGCAACGGCAAGGCCGCAGTCATGCTGGAAGTCGGCGCGCCGCTGACCCTGACCCTGAAAATCAAGGCCAACCAGCCGATCTACGATCTGTCCCTGGGCTTCATGTTCAAGGACCGCACCGGCTACGACATCTTCGGCACCAACACCTGGCTGCGCGGTGAAATGCGCGACTTGGGCGTCAATGCCGGTGTCGAACAGACCGTGACCGTCGAGATCCCGGCCTTCAACGTCGGCCCCGGCAGCTACAGCCTGACCCTGGCCCTGCACGGCGGCGCCGACCATATCGAAGACAACTTCGACTGGTGGGACAAGGCTGCAGTTTTCAACGTCATGGGCCACAGCGGCTACAAACACTTCGCCGGTGTGTGTGCCCTGGAAGCTAAATTTAGCCAGGCTTGAAACGCAAAGCTTCCCGGCTAAAGCCAGTCTCACAGATGATGTGATCCTTTGTGGGCCCGGCTTTAGCCGGGAAGGCCCTGTTCAAAAATGCTGAATATGCAGCGGCTGTACCGACCCATTCCCGGCTGAAGCCGGTCCCACAGTGATTCTGTGTTTGCTGTTCAGCAGCTAAACACCCCCTCCCTCGACGCTGACAAGCCCACCTGCGTAGAATGGCCGCCTTCTGACTTTTGGCATGGCGCATTCCTACACGCGTCATGGACCTATCCGCTTGCATTGGCCCTACGGTCTCGAACGCCTAATAAATGACTATCGATATCAAAAAACTCCAAAAAGCCATCGCGGCTGAAGTCAATCGTCGTGAGTACGAGCGTGTTGCTGGTAACACCGATCACTCAGCGGCAACGGCGCACCTGCCTAATGACTTGGTTCGCTCGTTTGAGGTGATTGAACTCGAGGGCTTCCTGCCGCCGCCTCTGGAAAAAGTTGCGGAGGTCGAAGCTGACTACATTTCCGCTGCTGTCGAGCAGGCCCAGGCCAACCCGGACAGCGGGCCGCCGAGCCTGTATCGCCGGCTGCGCGGGTTGCCGCTGATCGGCAAGGTGATCGGCCATCGACGGGTCATGCATTTCCTGACCCGTGTCCAGGAACAACCGGGCGGCGCGTCGCTGAAAAACATCAGCATGATGATCGCGCGCGCTGTGCTGTATCGCATTCCCAAGGTCCAGGGCACCGTGAAACTGGTGCGTGAATTGCGTGTGATGAGCGGGCACATGGCCTGGTTGCAGCACCAGCTCCACGATACCAATGCGCGCCTGCGCAATGCTGGCCTGCAAATGCAGAGTCAGGTTAACCAGAGCCTCTACACCCAGGCGCTGTCGATCGAGCAGAACGAACAATTTTTAGTCATGCGCATGGAGCGCATAGAGCAGCGCCAGCGCGAACTGGCAATACGCGAAGCCCAAGTGGGTGCGCCCGCAGCGTTCACGCTGGCCAAACCGGCCGAAGAACCGGGCATGCCGCATGAGCTGTACCTGGAATTCGAAGCCAACTTCCGTGGCTCGAAAGAAATGATCCGCGAGCGCCTCAAGGCCAACCTGCCGTACTTCCAGCAGAACGTCGAACGCTTCAGCGAGCCGGTCCTGGACCTGGGCTGTGGCCGTGGCGAATGGCTGCAACTGCTCAAGGAAGCCGGTGTACCGGCCCTGGGCGTGGACTCCAACACCGCCATGGTCCAGTGCTGCACCGATGCCGGTCTTGAAGCCTACGTCGGCGACGCCCTGCAATACCTGGCGGCCCTGCCGGCCGGTAGCCTGGGCGGCCTGACGGCGTTCCACATCATCGAGCACTTGCCGCTGGACATCTTCATCAAGCTGATCGACGAAGCCAAGCGCGTCGTGCGCAGCGGCGGGGTGGTGCTGTTTGAAACGCCGAACCCGGAAAACCTCATCGTCGGCGCCTGCAACTTCTACATCGACCCGACGCACCGCAACCCGCTGCCGCCAGCGCTGGTGGGTTTTTTGCTCAAGGCGCGGGGCTTCGAGCGTGTCGAAATCGACCGCCGTCACCCCGGCGACCCGGCGCTGCTGCTGCAAGGCGGCGACGAGGGCGTGACCGGCCCGCTCAACCGACTGCTGTTTGGCGCGCAAGACTACGCCGCCATCGGTTATGCCCCCTGATCAAGACTGAGCCGAGCCCATGCATCTGATTATCTGCAATGAACGCCTGCTGTTCCGCTTTGGCGTGGACCGGGTCTTGCTCCTGTTGGCCCAGGGCCTCAAGGCGGCAGGCTGGCACATCACCTTTGTCGCCCATCGCGCCAACCATGACGTGCTCAGCCGCATCACCGACGATATCCATACTCCGCCGGAGCACAGTGGTCCCTATACCGAGCTCGACGAAGCCACCGCCGAGTGGCTGCGCAATCACCGTCAGCTGTTCGCCGGTGCTGGCCACGACCCGGCCGGTACCGTCGCGCTGATCGGCGGTTGGCCGTTTTATGCCTCCATTGCGGTGTTCCGCCAATGGGGCATTCCGACGGTGGCGCTGGACTGCGGCGGCGTACCGTACGACGACATGACCGGCCCGGCCCGCATCGTTCAGGAACGCCTGCGCGCCCAGCGCCGTGAATACCTGCCCGAAGCCCGCGTGGTTACGCCGATCAGCCATTTCGTCGCGCGCACCCAAAGCCTGCCGGACGCAGGTTACGGCGTAGACATCGAGATGATTCACCTCGGCGCCGATCACTTGGTGGGCGGTGTTGATCAAAGCCTGTGGCAAAACGGCCATCAAGCCGACGTCGCCCAAAACGGTGAAACCCACGAAGGCCCGAGCATCATCAACCTCGGCCGCTGGGAAGTGGGCAACTACAAAAACAGTGAAGGCCTGTACCCGATTGCCCGGCAGATCCTCGCCGTGCACCCGAAAGCGCGCTTCAGCGTGCTGGCCACCGCCGAAGAACTCGACGTACCGGACGACCTCAAGGCGCACATCCTGCCCCTGGGCCACCCGAGCGATGCCGACCTCAATGCCCTGATGGCCAACGCGGACCTCGGCATCAGCGTTTCGCGCTGGGAAGGCTTCAACCTGCCATTGGCGGAAATGCAGCAGCTGCGCAGGCCCGTACTGGTGCTGAACATCGGCGCGCACCCGGAAGTCGTCGCCACGCCGCTGCAACTGTGCAGCGACGAAAGCGATATCGCCGCCAAAGCCCTGCAAGTCCTGGCCGGTGAGCTGCTCAGCGGCGCCGAGTGGGACGCGCACCTGGACACCTTCCAGCAGACCTTCACCTGGCAGCGCACCATTAAGGCCTACGCCGACCTGCTCGGCGGCCTCGGTGCCGTGCGTGATCTGCCGGTACCGGCGCTGATCATCGACACCAGCGCCTGCCTGATCGACACCGCCAACACCGGCGTTGCCCGCGTGGTGCGCAGCCTGTCGCGCAAGTTGCAGAACTTCGGCCAGCCGCTGTTTGTGACCTGGGATGAAAGCGTGCAAGCCTACGTGCTGCCCACCGAAGCGGAATATCAGCGCCTGGGCTCTTACGGCGGCCCGCTCGGCAACCCGAGCCACTACGTTTTGCCGCGCTCCACCGATACCCAGCGCCTGACGCTTAAAGGCCTGGGCCGTCGCCTGCGTAACGGCTGGCTGCTGCAAAGCGAAATCGTCTTCGAACGCCAGGGCCCGGCCCGCCGTGCCGCCGCCCGTGAATTGGGCCTGCAAGTGGCGGCGATCTTCTACGACGCCATCCCCGTGACCCACTCCGAGTGGGTGGCCGACATCAGCATCCGCAACAACCACGCCGCCTACATGAACGGCCTGGCCGAGTGCGACCGCGTGCTGCCGATCTCGCCGGACGCCGGGACCCAGCTGCAAGCCCACTGGGTGCGCGAAGGCATCAGCCCGCATGCGGAAGTCACCACCTGCTGGATTCCCGGTGAACTGACCGGCTCGCCGCGCGCCACCACCCCGGCCGCTGCGCCGCAGGCCGGTGAGCCGCTGCGCATTTTGTGCGTCTCGACCCTGGAACCGCGCAAAAACCACAAAACCCTGCTCGCCGCCGTCGCCCGTCTGGCCGCCGACCATCCCGAGCTGGACTGGCAACTGGACATGATCGGCAACCGCTATGCCGGTGCTGACGACATCGTTGAAGCCGTACGCGCTGCCAGTGCCGCCGACCCGCGCATCACCTGGCACGGCGTAGTCAACGACGAGATCCTCAACGACTACTACGCCAAAGCCCATATCAGCGTGTACGCCTCGCTGGTTGAAGGCTACGGCATGCCGATCGTCGAAAGCCTGTGGCATGCCCGCCCGTGCATTTGCCACAACGGCGGCGTCATGGCGGAACTCGCAGCCGAAGGCGGCTGCCGCACCGTCGACATGACCGACCCGGCAGCCCTGGCCGAGATGATTCGCACCCTGGCCGGTGATCGCGCCCAGTACCAACAACTGGCCGAAGAAGCCGTGGTGCGGCCGATCCTCACCTGGCGCAGCTACGCCCGCGAACTGCTGCGCCAACTGGCCAGCCACCGCCCGCGTCCGCAGCTGGCGCCGCTGCCACGGCAATGGCAACACCTGCTGATCGACGCGCAACTGGAAGTCGCCCCCGATATCGGCCAACTGGCCCTGGCCGCGCTGTTCGAGCGCCGCCCCGTGGACTGCGCGCTGATTATCGGCAAACAACCGGAATGGCGCACCGCCCTGATCGGCCACCACCTGCCCCAAGCCTGGCAACTGGTGGCGGGGGAGAGCTGCGACGTCAGCAGCATCGGCCAACTCAGCCGCATCGAAGCCCCGCTGCATGACAGCCTGCCATTGCTGCTCGATGAACTGCGCGACAACGCCATTCGTATCGACTTGATCGTACTGGCCGCCGCCCAGACCACCGACAGCGACCTGCTGCACAGCCTCAAAACACGCCTCGACGACCAAAGCGGCGACGGCCTTCTATTAATAGAAGGAAACGACAGCGCCAAGGTCGCCGAACAACTGGGCCTCGTCACCCAAATCGCCATCGAACTACCCGGCCTGACCGGCTACCGCTACCCGAATGTGACCGAGTAAAGCCGCAACACCTGTGGGAGCGAGGCTTGCCCGCGAAGGCGATGGACCCGCCACAAAAGATCCACCGGCCACACCGGCCCCTTCGCGGGCAAGCCCGGCTCCCACAAAGCTTCAGGCAACACCCAACCCTGTGGGACCGGCTTTAGCCGGGAAGGGGCAGCCCAGGCAACACCGAAACAAAGGCCACAGCACAAACCCTGTAGGAGCGAGGCTTGCCCGCGAAGGCGATGGATCAGCCGCAAAAGATCCACCAGCCAAACCGGCCCCTTCGCGGGCAAGCCCGGCTCCCACAAAGCTTCAGGCAACACCCAACCCTGTGGGACCGGCTTTAGCCGGGAAGGGGACAGCCCAGGCAACACCGAAACAAAGGCCACAGCACAAACCCTGTGGGAGCGAGGCTTGCCCGCGAAGGCGATGGACCTGCCACAAAAGATCCACCAGCCAAACCGGCCCCTTCGCGGGCAAGCCCGGCTCCCACAAAGCTTCAGGCAACACCCAACCCTGTGGGACCGGCTTTAGCCGGGAAGGGGACAGCCCAGGCAACACCGAAACAAAGGCCACAGCACAAACCCTGTGGGAGCGAGGCTTGCCCGCGAAGGCGATGGATCAGCCGCAAAAGATCCACCGGCCAAACCGGCCCCTTCGCGGGCAAGCCCGGCTCCCACAAAGCTTCAGGCAACACCCAACCCTGTGGGACCGGCTTTAGCCGGGAAGGGGACACCCAGGCAACACCGAAACAAAGGCCACACCGCCAAACCCTGTAGGAGCAAGGCTTGCCCGCGAAGTCGATGGACCCGCCACAAAAGATCCACCGGCCACACCGGCCCCTTCGCGGGCAAGCCCGGCTCCCACAAAGCTTCAGGCAACACCCAACCCTGTGGGACCGGCTTTAGCCGGGAAGGGGACAGCCCAGGCAACACCGAAACAAAGGCCACAGCACAAACCCTGTGGGAGCGAGGCTTGCCCGCGAAGGCGATGGACCCGCCACAAAAGCTCCACCGGCAACCCCGTCTCCAATAGGAAAGGGCAGTGCTGGCCAGATACCTACTCATGCAACCCAAAATTTTTCACAGGTGCGCTGTTCGATGAAAGTCCTGGTTATCTCCAACTTCTTCCCGCCCCATGTCATCGGCGGCGCGGAAATCATCGCCCATCACCAGGCCCTGGCCCTGGCCGCCCGTGGTCATGACGTCCGTGTGCTGGCCGGCGACAACCGCCATGGCCTGCCTGACTACCCCGTCACCCACGACACCCTCGACGGCCTGCCCATCACCCGCATCGCCCTCACACCCCTGGACTTCGCCGCCACCGGCAACAACGTCGCCCATAAAGAAGTCGAAGACATCTTCCTTAACCTCATCGAAGACTGGCACCCCGACGTCATCCACGCCCACCACATGACCGGCATGTCCCTGGGCATCCTGCAACTGGCGCGCAGCCGCGGGATTCGCGTGGCCCTGACCCTGCACGACCACTGGGGCTTCTGCATCAACAGCACCCGCATCACCACGGCAGGCCGCCTGTGCCATGACAGCACCCAATGCCACACCTGCCACAGCCACATCCACGTCAACGAACGCAAAGTCCCGCAGCGCCTGCGCCAGGACTACCTGCGCTGGCAGCTCGACGCCGTTGACCACTTCATCTCCCCCAGCCACTACCTGGCCGACGCCTACATCGCCAACGGCATCCCCGCCGAACGCATGAACGTCATCGCCAACGGCATTGAACTGGAACGCTTCATTAATACCGCGCCGCCCGAGCCCGGCCCGCGCCTGAACATCCTCTTCACCGGCTACATGGGCGACCACAAAGGCGTGCCGACCCTGCTCGAAGCCGTGGCCCTGCTGCCCCATGACAAGGTCCACCTGGACATGGTCGGCGACGGCCATATGCTAGCTAGCTATATAGCTAAGCTAGCTAGCATAGCCCCCAGCGTCTCCGCCAAATTCTGGGGCCGCCTGCCCAACGCCCGCATTGCAGAGCGCTTCGCCCAGGCCCACGTGTTCGTGCTGCCCTCCGTCTGCCCCGAGAACCAACCCGTCACCATCACCGAAGCCATGGCCTGCGGCCTGCCCGTGGTGGCCTCGCGCATTGGTGGCATTGCCGAACTGGTCGATGAAGGCCACACCGGCTGGCTGGCCGAACCCGGCAACGCCCAGGACCTGGCCGACCGTCTGCGCTTCTATATAGATGCCCCCGAACAGATCGCCGCCCACGGCCAGGCCAGCCGCGAACGCATTCAGGCGTACGCCTTCGGTTTGCAGATCGAACGCATTGAAAAGCTGCTCAGCACCCCCGGCACCGAGCGTACCGGCCCCGAAAACAGTCGACCGCTGCTGATCGCCTGCCACGGCAGCCCGCTGGACGCGACATTCACCAGCGTGCTCAAGGAACTGGCGCCCATTCCGGCCAACCGCCCGCAACCGGCCAGCCAACCGTGCTGGATCCCGGTGGAATGGATCACCCCTGAAACAGCCGACCTGTTGTGGCTGTCCGGCCAGACAACAGCCGACCCCGACACAGGCCTGCAACACATCGAGGCGTATCGTGCCTTGGGTAAGCCGGTGTTGTTAGATGAGCGCAACATCGCCGTGGCGCGTCGTACCGACGCCGTG
The DNA here is from genome assembly GCF_056933585.1 of Pseudomonas sp. JL23. Lineage (NCBI taxonomy): Bacteria > Pseudomonadati > Pseudomonadota > Gammaproteobacteria > Pseudomonadales > Pseudomonadaceae > Pseudomonas > Pseudomonas sp. JL23. The sequence goes on from NZ_JBXOSF010000002.1 coordinate 18,849, forward strand.
CTGCGAGTTAGAGGGGCAGAGCAGGTGGCACTTGGCCTTAAGCTGCTAACCGATCATGCTAAAGCTATGCCATCGGCTTCTAAAGACGCTGCGAAAAACCCCGCGTAACCTCCTATTTTCAATAAAATTTCTCTTTACATTCTGTTGCATTTGCTGCCTATTAGACGCCGATCAATGCCAATCTGACATTATCGGTGTCGGTAGGTGGAATTTATGCTGTAGGAATTTTCCATAGCTTTTGGCTATTAGGGAAAATTTCCTACGAATTCATGCATTTTTTCCTACCGTAACGGCTGAGATACACCGCGACCTATGCTAGAGTGCCGCACAAGGCTGCACGGACGTGTTGGGCAGCTGGTGAACGAGACAAAGATTGTCCGTTTCTGTGTCAGCTTCTTTTTATAATGAAACCTGGAGTAAACAATGGCTGCTTCCACCTACCTCGCTCAAGTACAACAACTGTACATCGCATATTTCGGCCGTCCGGCTGACACCACTGGCCTGAATTTCTGGGCTGGCGTGATCGATGCTGCAAACGGCAACATCGCCGCTGTACAACAAGGCTTCTCGACTTCCGCTGAATCGGTTGCTCTGTACGGCAACAAGTCGAACATCGACAAAGTCACCGCGATCTACCAGAACACTTTCGGTCGTCAACCAGACGCCGCTGGCCTGACTTTCTGGGTCAACCAACTGGACACCGGCAAGCTGACCCAAGCTCAAGCTGCCTGGACCATCCAACAGTCCGCTGGCTCGGTCGACGCTGCAGTCGTTCAAGCTAAACTGGTTGCCGCTCAAGCGTTCACCGCTCAGATCGACACCGCTGCTGAAATCCAGGGCTACCAAGGTACTGGCGCTGCTGATTCGGGCCGTGCTTTCCTGTCGACCGTTACTTCGACCGCTACTGGCCTGACTGCAGTTGCTAACGCTGCTTCCGCTCTGGCTACTGCTGTAGCTGCTGGCGGCACTGGTTCTTCGTTCGTTCTGACCGCTGGTGTTGACAACCTGGTCGGTACTGCGAGCAACGACACCTTCACCGCTGATAACACTGGCGCTACCAAGACTATCGGCGCTGCTGACACCATCAATGGTGGTGCTGGCGTTGACACCTTGAAAGTGTTCCTGGCTGCAGCTGATACTGGCTTCACCAACCCAACTCTGAGCAACGTTGAAAACGTTCTGATCAACGGTGGTGTTGTTACTGCTTACACAGCAGTAGCCGGTACTACTGGTCTGACCATCGAAACTCCAGCTCTGACTGCTGGTGCTCTGGCAGCTGCTACTTACACTGTTGCTGGCCAAGCCGTAACTCTGAAAGGCGTAAACGTTACTGCTAACAGCACAACTATCATTGCTTCGGCAACTGACACTGTTGAAAACGTTACTCTGAACGGCTGGACTTCGACTGGCGCTGGTATCACCAACACCGTCAGCCTGACCGGCGCTAACGTTGCTACTGCAAACCTGACTGCTACTGGCGTTAACAGCTCCATTACGCTGCAAGGTACTGCTGCACTGAAAACGCTGAACATTACTGGCGACAAGAACCTGACTGTAGCAACTTCTGCTACTACCACCGTTCTGAACTCTGTTAATGCTTCGACCGCTACCGGTAACGTAAGCGTTGACGTGTCTGCATCCACCGCACCAGTCGGCTTCACTTTCACTGGCGGCGCTGGTAACGACACTCTGACTATCGCTGCTGGCAACTTGGGTACTCTGACCGCTGGCTCCCAGCTGGATGGCGGCGCTGGTACTGACACCCTGGTTATCAAAGACGCCACTCTGGCAGCTTCTGACTACGCCAAACTGAACACCGTTAAAGGCTTCGAAACTCTGGGCCTGGGCGTTGCTTCTGTAGTTGACGCTTCCCAGCTGACTTCGATCAAAGGCTTCTCGTTCGGTGGTGTTGCAACTGAAAACATCAGCAACCTGGGTACTGGTAACACCATCGCCATCACTGGCGCTGTGACTACCGCAACTCTGGGTGCAGCTACCGGCAACACCACTAGCGATATCACTCTGGGCGCAACCACTACTGCTGGCTTCACTGTTGGCACTTTGGCTGTTACCGGTCTGACCACTCTGAGCCTGACTTCTAACGGCACAAGTGGTAACACCATCAGCACCCTGAGCAACAGCGATAACACCACTATCACTGTTAAAGGTGCTGCTGACCTGACCATCAGCGCTGCTCTGGCTGGCACCACTACTGGTAGCAAGGTTGATGCTTCTGCATTCACCGGTAAGCTGACCGTAACTGGTTCGGGCCTGAACGACGTAATCATCGGTGGTTCGGGTAACGACACCATCACCGGCGGTAAAGGTGCTGACATTCTGACTGGTGGCGCTGGTAACGATACTTTCGTATTCGGCACTGCTGCTGCAGCGAACACTTCGGGTCTGGTATTCGGCCAAGCTGACGTCATCACTGACTTCTCGGTTGGCGCTGACAAAATCAACCTGGTGGGCGGTGTTGTTTCCGGTCAACAAGCCGCAGTACAGACTGCTGTTACCGCTCTGGCTGCAGGTTCTACTGCAACTCAGGTCGCAGCAGCAATGGCTACTGCTAGCACCACTAACCTGGGCGTTTCGGTTGCAACGTTCGGTGGTAACACCTACGTTCTGTACGAAACTTCGGGTGCTGGCACTGGCGTAGCAGCTGATGACGTGTTCATCCAGCTGACTGGTGTTGCTTCTGGCGTAACCTTCGCCAACTCCGTAACAACTGTGTAAATAAGAATAAGGGCATCGATTCTCGATGCCCTTTTCCGATTGAAAAAACCGCGCCTATTGCAGGCGCGGTTTTTTATTGTGCGTTATTTTAGAAAATTAAAGACCAGCGAAATTAAATGTACCGCCAGAAGAGTCTTGTTTTTTGTTGGATTCGATTAGCTGAGCCCTGTGTCTGAGTAGATTAAATAAGGCTGAAATATTATTCATAGAGAATAACTGCCCGTACACAATTGATAAGGCACCATTTTCACGCAACGTCAGAAAGTCCTTGTCGGACAATTCATTAAATGCTGTTTCATTAATCCGATACAATCCATTTACTGGGACTTCGGTATCGCCATTATTTATGGATATCTCCCAAGGCGAGATAATTCCACATTTTTCAATTACATTACATATTTCACGTGTAAGAGCGTGGGTAGAGTTATAGTGGGCGAGTAGCTTTAATATTTCACCTACAACTGTAGTAATGTTTCCGCTTTCATCAAATAGCGCTTCACCCAGCGCCCCTTCGCTTATACGCGACTCTTCAAGGCACAAAATCTGCTGGTCTGCATTATCAGGCGCGTTTAGCATTATAAATGGACGAGTTCGATAGTGGGCTGGAGTATAATGCGCCAACCATTGACCTGCTTCAGAGACTAATAAATTTTCGCCGGGCTTGAGACCCATCACGGCTACCAGTTCGAATCGATCTTGAACTTTTATAAAAGCAATTGGCAAAGCATGAATGACTTCAGGCATTTCATTGGCAAATATTTGTACCACGTTATCATGCTTAGCAAACTCTGCTGATGAATAACGCAGCCAACGTTTATCTTTATGGGCTTCGCTGCTGAGCGGTACATACGATGACATCTAAAAATACTCCTGTTGAAAACATCGCACCAAAGCGACTTGAAAAACCTGTGCCTAGTCCCACCACGCAGAACCAGTTGGCGTCTTTTCCTACACCATGCAAGCCCCTAGTCTGACGAACTCCACGCCCAAGGTCGATGTGTAAACGCTATAAAACTTGCCTGAGCCTTGCGTCCTACTCCCCATCACTCCTATAGTGCGCCGTCGCTGAAAACCCAGCGATTTGGGCTTGGCCGCTCAAGAAATTTGGAAGCTGTAAAGACCCCGGCAGGCACTCGCGTGCCTGCCGGTCGGCTTTATGGCAGCTGTGCGCGGGACACCTTCGGGTGTGCCGGGTCTCCAAATCTCCGGTCGGCCAACCCGCGTACAGTTGCCACCCATTTGCTTGGCCGCAGATGGGGGCGAAGCTTTGATTTGGAGTAATAATTCATGACGCAACACCATTCCCCCCGCTACATCCCCCTATGCCCCAACGGCAACCCCACCCCGATCCTCTACATCGACGCCAACGCGCCTCTGAACGAATTACAGGCCTTTGCCGAGCAGCGGGTACGCTCCGTCGCTCAGGTGCTGGACAGCCTGTCACTGGTCAGTGGCGAATCCCTGGAAGGCCGCGACCTGGCCTATATCGCGCATCTGGCGGCGCAGGTGTTGGAGGAAGGGTGTGAGGTGATGGCAGTGATGCAACAGCGCCTGGCGCAGCAAGACCTCTAACCCACTCGTTATTGCGTCTTCTATCGGGCAAGGATCGGGCGTGAGTTTGCCCTCGCGTTGCCGTTCCCTTGTCCGATAGGTCTTTCAGAAAAATCCTATTTTTTCTCGATGCTTTTGCACCGAGCCTTGGATTTTTGTGCCTGACGCTGCCCATAAGGGATTCATATGGAAGTAAAACACGTTAGTAGCCTGACTGACCGCATTGCCCGCATGGGGGCCGAAGCGGCAAAGCGAAAGAATGAAAGTGTCAGCCCGCCCGAAGATACATCCTCTCCCAAAGCCGAAAAGCCCGCATCCGTTACGCCATTGCGCAGAAAGCCCAAAGTCGATCAACGGGCGGATTTCTTTCTGCCAGTCCTCTACGACATAGGTGCGCGCGACAGCCGCAGGGTCATGGATGTGGCACCGTTTCGCCTGTCGAAGAAAGACCTCAGGCCAAACACCAAGATTGTGTATGACTTGCCCGATGGGCATATCACGGTGACTTCTGGCCCCCACGGCATGGCGTCGGTCTGGGACTATGACATTGTGCTGATGGCCATCTCGCACCTCACCGAAGCCATGAATCGGTACCGCGACGGTAAAGGCGAAAAGCCTGGCCCGAATTTTCGGCCGCATATCAGCGCGGTGCTGAAGTTTTGCCGACGCGAAAACGGCGGCAAGCAAAAGGATTCGATTGTGGGCGCACTGGAGCGTCTGGCCAGTACCTTGATCACCATCGAGCGCAAGAAAAAGGTCGATAACAAATTGCTCACCATCACTGAGGGTGAGAACCACATTGCGAAGTTTGCGGTGATCACCAACGAATTTACGGGGAAGGTCGAATTCATTGAAATCAAGATTGCCGACTGGATATACCGGCAAGTCACGGAAGGGAAGGGGCCGGATGTGCTTACGGTTCACCCCGACTATTTTCTGATTGAATCAGGTGTTGGCCGCTTCCTGTATCGGCTGGCTCGCCGCGCTGCGGGTCAGACAACCGCAACCTGGGGCTTTCGCACGCTGCATGAACGCAGTGGCAGCACCGCACAATTCTTTGAGTTCACAAGGATGCTCAGAGCTCTTATCAGGGCTAACGAGCTGCCGGACTACAAGCTTCTCGAAACCAAGGGGAAGGTGGGGCCGTTGCTGACCATGACCCATCGGGCAATGGCTGATGAACAGCACCAGGAGAGCGAAGAGGATAAGCAGGAAAGCGGCGACTCTGCCTAAGTGGCCAGAGGCCGTTATGTGTAATGTACGGTTTTTCAGCTATCCGGATGGGTTAGCCGAACGGGTAGCCAGATTCCGTACATTACACAGCTTGCAACACCGTCGAGGCCGTACATTACACATAGGAATCCGTACATTACACAGGCATTTGCGTACATTACACAGCTGATTCCGTACATTACACATATGGCCGATCGCTACAGCCCTTGTACTTCGAGGGCTGTAGGCGGTTAACGAGGTCTAAATCTTTTGAATCTCATTAAAACTAATAAAAACCGGTTTTTCCGCGCCTGCTCGCCCATGCGCGGGTACTGAGATCGGCAACGTCAAAGTCGCCTGGCCGGCGGCGGACTTGGGTGTGAGAGCCGGGGCGGTGTTTGTTGCATGGCAAGCGGCGATTTTCGTTGGAGCCGAGCTTGCTCGCGAATGCGGTATTTCGGCGCAGACGATGTGTTGGATGTGCCCGCCTCTTCGCGGGCAAGCCACGCTCCCACGCCAATGCGCCACTGTGTGGGCGAATTCATTCACGAAAGGGGCAGGGCGCCCCAAGTCATTTCCCTACTGCTCGTTAATGGTCCCGTCAGCACATACCGCAAAAGCTCGCGGAGGCTGGCCTGCAGCCGCGTGCATGTGAAGAAATGCCGCCTCGATGCCTCGTGCAAAGCGCGCTGTATCAAACAAGGGCCCGCTGCGTACGCCTTCTGCAATCCGCTCGTGGAGCGTGGCCAAGCTTGCCGGATCGTTGGCCAACTGACAGGCCGCTGTCTCGTAGGCCTGCAGGTCATCGGCAACCAACTCGGGAACGCCAACGGCGTGCAGCAGACTTGACGCGACCCGACCGGCAAACGTCGACCCGCGCACGGTAAGCAGAGGCAAATGGGCACGCAGCGCGTCACTGGCCGTTGTATGGGCGTTGTACGGGCTGGTGTCTAGAAACAGGTCGGCATGGCGGTAACGGGCCAAATGCTTGCTGTGTACCATCTTGGGTGCGAAAACCAATCGATTCGGGTCAATGCCATGCTGGCTCGCTGCATTTTTCAGGTTACGCACAGCCGTATCGTTGTCATGGAATAGCCAAAGTACTCCGTGAGGCACAGCCGTCAGCACACGCATCCATACGGAAAAAATCACCTGGGTAATTTTTTGGCTGCCGTTGAGGCTGCAGAAAACAAAAGCCTCTGCTGGCAAGCCGTGCTGCGCCCGTGTATCCGCCGTTGGGTCCACGTCCACCGTCGAGTCATTGACCTGGTAGCAGTCGGGAAGGTGGACGATCTTCTCGTCAAAGTGGGCTTGATCGGTGAACGGCAGGACTACAGGATCGGCAATGATGTAATCGATCATGGGGGTTCCCATCGTGCCGGGATAACCTAAGTAGTTCACCAGAATGGGAGCGGGCCGTCGTCGCAAAATACCGACACGCGCATTCTGGGTATAGCCTTTGAGGTCTACCAGTATGTCGATGTCGGCGGCTTCTATGCGCTGTGCGGCTGTTTCATCGTCGTCATCACGGATATCGAGGAACTGGTCGAGGCTCTCGATCATGCGGCGTCTTACTGGCGAGTTGTCGTCAGGGCCGAAGGAAATACCGATGATCTCGAATTTTGTTCGATTGTGGATCTGGATCAGCTCGGCGATCAGGTAAGCGGTGGCGTGTTGGTGGAAGTCGGCTGATAAATAGCCGATCCGAAGTTTTTGACCATTTTCTATTGGGCGAGGCGGTTGGACTGCTGCCGTTGGCCCCCAGAGGTCAACACTCTTCGCGTATTTGCGCGCGAAGTGCAGTTGCTCCGCGCCGGATTGAGAAAGCAATAGGGTTAAAAACGGAGGTAGTGGCTTGTCGCGCAGTTCATTCAACGCACCAGCGCGCAACACTTCATGCTCCCAGCTGCAAGTTGTTGTCATGCACGCCAGTATGGCGCCTGTCACCTGTGGGTCAGTGGTGGGCGACGCTGCTGCCAGTTGGTAATGGTGCAGCGCTTGATCGAAAGCGCCATCTTCGAAAAAGGCATTGGCGAGGTTGTAGTGGGCGTCGTTTGATCCCGGCGCAAGATCAAGCGCCTGCTGGTAGGCGGCGACTGACTCAGGTAATCGCCGCAGAGACCGCAGGACGCTTCCGAGGCGCACATACAGGTGGTAATTGTCGGGATCGAGGATGAGTGCGCGCCGATAGCTCTCCTCTGCAGCTGCCCACTTCTGCAACATACGGTAGGCGTCGCCCTTATTGAGCCAGGCGTTTTTATGCTGCGGGTCCAACCGAGTCGCCTCATCGTAGGCGGCTATTGCTTCGGCTCGCTGCTCGATCTTCGCGAGTGCATTTCCCAGGTTGTAGTGCGCTTCAGCCATTTGCGGCACCAGCTCGATAGCGCGCCGGATGTAAGGAATTCCGGTCTCGTATTGCATCTGGGCGTTGTGGAGCACGCCGAGTAGATGCAATGCATTGGGGTCATTGGGGGTGGCCTGCAGGATAGCCTCGTATATGCGCTGCGCTTGCGTGTATTGCCCAGCTTGGTGATGAGATAAGGCTAACTGCAAATCTGTCATTCGAATTGTTCTGTCTTGAGAATCGGTTTTCCGTGATCAATCAGGATGGAGTACGGACCGGTATCGATCCTGAGTGAGTCAGTGGGAGGGTATTTGCGAAGCCTATCATCACTTCATTTACCTGGCCCGGCGTATTGCGCCTCTGGCGGTGCAGAGCATGGCGGCAGGCTGCCCTGGGTGTGAGAGCCGGGGCGGTGTTTGTTGCGTGGCAAGCAGCGATTTTCGTTGGCGGCGTTTTTCAAGGTAGTTGTCGCGTCGGCGGTGTTGCTATGCCACTTTCACGATCACGCTGAGCTCCCTTTCAGGATTTAGATAGACCGTTCCGATCGGACTCCAATTGCGTGTTTCAGCGGACCATCGTTCAGGCTTTTTCTCTCGGGCGAGTCGGTAAACATCATGACGGCGGGCAAGTATTTCCTTGTCCTTGCCGTCATGCCGCTGGGTCGGTGTGACGAAGCGGATTCGGCTATGGCGATGCACTGTGTTGTACCAAGTCATGAAGTCTCTGACCCAGGTACGCGCCTCGTCCAGGCCTCCAAACCCATTCACGGGCCATTGCGGACAATATTTCAACGTCCTGAACAGCGACTCCGAATAGGGGTTGTCGTTGCTGACGCGTGGCCGTCCCCGCGAAGGTGTTATTCCCAAATCGTGCATTTTGGACAGAAGCGTCACCGACTTCATGGGCGCTCCATTATCCGAGTGCAGCACCAACGGTTGGCGCCAGCACTGCTCCTGGGTCACGCTTCGTTGCAGTAACGCTGCTGCCTTTTCCCCGCTTTCTGCTTCGTAGACCTCCCAGCCCACGGCTTTGCGGCTGTAAATATCCTCAATCAGGTAGAGGTAGTAAAACTGCCCGCGAACCGGCGAGGGTAAGTAGGTGATGTCCCATGACCACACCTGATTGGCCGATGTTGCTGCATACGTCGTGGGGGTTGCACGGTGCTGTGGACGTTTGGCGCGCGAGCGATGCTGTTGCTGACCTGCTGTGTGCAACACCCGGTAAAAAGTAGCTTCCGAGGCCAGATAGCGTCCCTCATCAGCCAGCTGCGGCACGATCTGGCTCGGTGGCAGATGCGCATAAGCCTTGCTGCTGCACAGCGTCACGATACCTTGGCGCTCCAGCTCGCTGAGTGCATTACGGGGTGTTGGCCTGAGCGTCGTGGTGCGCCCATCGGCAAGGACTTCCAGCGGCAAGCTCCAGCGCTGCAAAGTTCTCAGGGAAATGCCGACTTCCTGACAAGCAGGCGCCCTTCGGGCGCCCGCGGTAATGGCTTCATTGAGCCAACTCACGAGTAAATACCGTTCTGGCAACAAGGTCAGCTGTCCTCGTCGTCGTTCCCCCAGTAGGCATTGAGCTTTTTTCGCAGTACCAACAAGGCTGCTGTTTCAGCCAGCGCCGCGTCTTTACGTCGCAACTCACGCTCCAGAACACGGATACGATTTTTATCCTCGCGCGCTTGTCCGACCTCTGCTCTTTTAGCGGTCGGCTGATTAGAGCTGTTGGTGATAAACGCGTTACGCCAGGCCGCAATTTGCTCGGGAAAAATTCCCTTGCGACGGCAGTACTCGCCCAGCTCCAGCTCAGACAGGGGCGATGTTTCGATGATCACCGTCAGTTTGGATTCGGCTGACCAATTCTCCGACGGTTGCTTGGTTTCGGACAATTGAGTTCCTTGCGCCGCAGCTTGTTTGCGCCATTGATAGAGAGAAACATCGCTGCACCCCTCACGCCGTGAGACCTCTTTTACAGAGAGACTCAGGGGCGGGAGCATCATTCTCAGCAGTGATGCTTTTCGTTCGGGTGAGTAGAAAGACATGACCATACTCTTGCCGCCCCCGGAATGCGTTTAAGAATTCGCAGAGGCGACAACTATCCTGACACCGGGGGAAGGCTGTATTTCGGCACAGAAGGTGTGTCGGCTGTACTGGCCTTTTCGCGGACAAATCCGCTCCCCCAGAATGCTCTCCCCCCAGAATTTGCACTCGTCCCCAGGCCACGTGTTTGTTGTGCGACGCCTCTATATCGGGGCATCGGGCAAGTGTGCGCGTTGCCGATATTCATTTTGCCCCTGCAATAATGGCGATATAGCATGTCGTTTCAGTCAGCCTGCAGCGCGCTATCGGGCTGTCCCTATCGGTTGTGTTTTATCAGCGGTCCTTTGGGTGGCCGGAACGTCATTTCTACGGAAGGTTTTTTCATGACAATTGCAGTTGGGCCAAGCGTTACATCCATCGTCCTGGTAAACGATGCAACCACGAACGCCAGTAGCCTGGATTACACGGTTACTTTCGATAGCGCGGTAACGGGCGTCGATATAACCGATTTCACGTTGGCTAGTAGTGGATCAGCGAACGGCAACATTGCTTCGGTCACCGGTAGTGGCAATGTCTATACCGTCGGGCTTAACACTGTTGCCGGTGACGGTACTCTGCGGTTGGAATTGAACGGCTCAGGCACAGGGATTATCGATGGCTCCAGTAACGCGATAACCAGCGGCTATGCATCCGGTCAGACTTACACCATTGATCACACCGTCCCGGCTGTTGGCAGTGTCGGCGTCCCCGCCAATGCCACCTATGCAGCAGGCGATAATCTCGATTTCACGGTCAATTTCAACGAAGCCACGACGGTCAATACGAGCGGCGGCACGCCGCGTCTGGCCGTTACGCTGGGTACCGGCACGGTATATGCCAATTACGTGAGTGGCTCGGGCGGCACTGCCTTGGTCTTTCGTTACACCGTCGTGGCAGGCAACGCCGATGCCGATGGTGTCGCCTTGGGCGGCTCAATTGACCTCAATGGCGGGACTATCAGAGACACCGCAGGCAACAATGCGACGCTGACGCTCAATTCGGTCGCCACCACTTCTGGCGTGTTGGTGTCGGCACCTGTATCTGCGGTGGCGCCGGTGTTCAGTTCGGCGGCGGTCACGGGCAGCAGTCTGGTGGTCAGCTATAACGAGGCTACGACCCTTGATGCGGTCAATAAACCCGCTACCAGTGCGTACCAGGTCAAGGTGAACGGTGTGGTCGATACGGTCACGGCGGTGACGATCGATGCTGCGGCCAAGACCGCGACCCTGACCCTGAACACCGCCGTTGCGGCGGGCCAGACGGTGACGGTCGCGTACACCGACCCGACCGTCGGCGACGACGCCAATGCTCTGCAGAACGCGGCCGGTACCGATGCTGTCAGCCTGGCTGCGACAGCAGTGACCAACAACACGCCTGCAGTGCCACCGGTGTTCAGTTCGGCGGCGGTCACGGGCAGCAGTCTGGTGGTCAGCTATAACGAGGCTACGACCCTTGATGCGGTCAATAAACCCGCTACCAGTGCGTACCAGGTCAAGGTGAACGGTGTGGTCGATACGGTCACGGCGGTGACGATCGATGCTGCGGCCAAGACCGCGACCCTGACGCTGAACACCGCCGTTGCGGCGGGCCAGACGGTGACGGTTGCGTACACCGACCCGACCGCAGGCGACGACGCCAATGCTCTGCAGAATGCCGCCGGTACCGATGCCGTCAGCCTGGCCGCGACGGCGGTGACCAATAACACCGTCGCGCCGGTTGTGGTGCCTTCGGCGCCTGCTGCGCCGAGCGTCGGTGTGACGCTGACTGCGCCTGCCGGTGGTGGCACGCTGCAAGGCACGGCTCAGGCAGATGTTCTTATCGGCTCCGGTTCAAAAGACGTTTTTTACACAGCTGGCGGCAAAGACAGCGTCGATGGCGGCAGCGGTATCGACACCTTGATGCTGACCGGTACGCGTGCGCAATACGGCATTACTCATCAGGCGGACGGTACATTTACTGTGACGTCGCTGACCGATGCCAATACCGTGGTGACCCTCAAGAACGTCGAGCGCGTGACCTTCGACAACCAGACCATCGCCCTGGACAGCACCACCACCAGTGGCCGCGTCGCCGAGTTCTATCACCTGGCCCTGGGGCGCAATCCGGAGGAGGGCGGGCTGGATCTTTATTCGAACGCCAGCAACCAAAGCTTGAGCACCGCGCAACTGGCGCTGAACTTCGTCAACAGCCTGGAGTTCGCCAGGACCCATAACACGACCGATAACACGGCGTTTGTCACCCAGCTCTATCAAAGCGCCTTTAACCGCGCACCCGATGCAACAGGCCTGGCCTTCTTCCTCAACCTGCTGGCTGCCAATCCAGGGGCTGCGGGGCAGGCGGCGGTGATTGCCAACTTCATCGACTCGCCGGAAATGGCGGTGAAACTGGCCGGTGTGGTGGATCAGGGGGTGGCGATACTGGCTGTTTAGCTGGAGGGGCTGAGCGGCCGCTTATGAGGCAGCTGCCGACCTGGACATTCTGTATTTCCTGAAACCTTGGCGCAGCACCCGTTGCATGGGTACTTCGAACAGGCGATGGCAGCCATAGCTGAGGGGGATCAATACGGCCATGAACAGGGCCAGCATCCAGGGGCTGTAGAAGAGGCTGCGCGCGACGCCCAGGTGGTCGACGACCATGGCGAAGATGATCTGCAACGGGAAGTGCAGCAGGTAGGACGAATAGCTGATGTCGCCTACTGCCGAAAACGGGCGCAGGAAAGTGGGCAGGGCGCAGCTGATGGACGCCAGCAGCATCACCAGCGTGGGAAAGGCCACGCCCATCAGAAAGTACAGGTTCAGGGTGCTTGAGCGCAGCACGAAGGACCAGGCCGCCAGCGCGAGCAGGATGGCAACGGCCAAAAACGCTTTGCTGCCGATGCGTTTGAGCAGGCTGTCCATGAGGATGAACGCCGCGCCGCCGCAGAAGAAGGTGAAGATGCCGCTGCCCAGTTTGTAGTTGTTCGGGTAGAGGTAATAGCCCAGGGCGATCAGGCACGGGATAATCAGGTAGCGTGCCTGGCGGGTCATGCAGGTGACGAACATGATCGCGTAGAGCATGACTTCTACTGACACCGACCAGATCGGCGCATTAAACGACCAGCCCGTCTCGAACCCCCATGCCGGGATGAGCAGGGCATTAAGGAAGGCGTGGTAAAGGTCATTCTGCTGATAAACGAAATAGCTGCCATGGCTATGGGCATAGAACAGTTGCAACGCTGCCACGCCGACGAAGGTAACCAGGTGCAGGGGATAGAGCCGGCTGAATCGGTCGATGAAGAACTGCGATGCGCTCAGGGTTTGCTCGGCGATACGCTGTGAGAACAGCCAGAAAAACACAAAGCCGGAAATACAGAAAAACAGCTCGACCGCCCGTATCCCGTGCTGATAGGCCAGGGTGAACAGCTCGAACAGCGGCTGCCCGACACCATTGAAGTCCTTGGGGCTGTCGCCGACGTAAAAGAAGTGCTGCCAATGCCAGAAGACCACACAAAGCGCGGCGATCCCCCGAAGAACGTCCAGTGAGTAGATTCTTTCGGGAAAAGGATTATGCGAGACGTTCATTCAGATTCCACGGTTTCGAATATCGGTGCAGCCGCCCGGACAATGCCAGAGCGGCCGATTCAGCGAAACGACCAGCGTTTGTGACCGATATAGCTGGTCACTACAGGCACGGCAACACCCACGGCGTGAGCGATTTCCAGGGCGAACAGTTTGATCCCCAGGGCGGGCAGCACGTAGTGGGCCAGACCCAAACTGATGCCCCAGGTTTGCAGCGCGGCAACGACATTGACCAGGATGAAAAACAGCGCCGAATGGTGCACCGCCTGTTGGCTGTCCTTGAACACAAAGGTCCTGGCCAGGATAAAGGCGGTGACCATGCCGGTGAGGTAGGCCAGGATCACGGCGGGGGAGAAGTCCAGCCACAGGCTGTAGATGATCCGCGAACCAAAGTTGACGCCGGCCGCAAGACTGCCCGTGATCAGAAACACCAGAAACTGCCGCGACATGAACTGCTGGATCATTGGACCGCGTCTCGTGCCATCTGCCGGCCAAAGTCGATACTTTCGGAAATACCCCGGTCTTCCGGGTAGTAATGCGAGGTATCGGCGATCCACAGGCCTTTGGTCGATTGTTTCGCCGGTGGCAGGCGATCCAGGAAACCGGGCTCGCAGATCGGTTGGGCATAGCGATAACGGCTGGCGCGCAGTTCGATGAAGTCGTCGTCGGTCAGTGCCGGATTGATTTTCTTCAGGTAGCGCCGGACCTTGTCCAGGAAGTTCTGGTCGGGCTCGGCAAACAGCGGGTGTTCACCCGGCACGTAGAACGGCACATAGACAATATGCTGGTCCAGCGGACGCAGGTTGGTGTATTCCACCAGGCCCGGGATGTCCATTTCCGGGTCGTTGGTGTTGACCCAGAAGTTTTCCGTGAGCGGCTTGCGCAGTTTGACGATGACGCACACCACGGCCACGTTTTTCAGCGACTTGAAGTGTGCGATGACGTCGCTCGGCAGGTCGGGCATGATCTGTGGCACGTAGGGCAGCGGGATGGTGCTGATGACGGTGTCGAAGTACTCGACGGCGCCGTCCACTTCCACGCCTTTGACCTGGCCATCGGCAATGATGACGCGGGAAACCGGCGACTTGAGGCGAAACTCGCCGGATTTGGCCTCGATTTCCTGTTTCATGCCCTGCAGCAGGGTTTCCGAACCGCCCTCCAGGTAGCCGAGTTTTTCCCGGAACAGGCTGTAGCGCGAGCGGCCGATACGGCGGATGCGGCTCCAGATCCAGGCCGCAGACAGGTTGTCGCTGTAGTTATAGAACTTGTATTCGAACAGTCGGCGCCACAGGACTTCCCAGGCCTCTGCACCCACCGCGCGGCGTATCCAGGTCTTGGCGTTGAGGGTGTCCAGGGGCTTCCAGTCGTTGCGCTTGGTGCTCAGGAATGCATGCAGGCCATAGCGGAACTTGGCGACCAGGCTCAGGCCGCGAAACTTGAGCAGCGCGACAGGGTTGCCCCACGCCTGCAGGCGGTTCTGGTACCAGTAGCCCATCTTGGTTTCGACCCAATGCATTTTGCTGGCCAGGCCAAGCTCGTCCAGGACCTTGAGGAAGGCATGGTCGGAAATGCAGTGGAAGTGGTAGTAGCGCTCGATGCTCAGGCCCGAGAAATCGAATGCTGCGGTCATGCCGCCAATACGGTCGTCGGCTTCGAAAATCACCGGGTGATGGCCATCACGGACCAGCTGGTAGGCCACCGCCAGGCCCATCGGGCCAGCACCCAGTACTGCAATACGTTGCCCCATGCTTAAAACTCCAACACGATTTTGCTGTACTCGGGATCATTGAATGTTTCATTGATCGCCGTGGCAAAAGGCGTGGAGGGCACGCCAAAAATGCCGGGCCAGTCGATGACTTCGAACTCGTCCTTGGCACTCAGCGAGGCCAGTTGTTGCGTGGTGAAGGGTGGGTTCTTGTCGAACAGGCTCCAGGTCCAGATCAGCGCATAGAACAGCCCGTAAGGGATGTTCACGATGAGGGTGCTGGCGCGGGTGACGCGTTTGATTTCGCGGATAATGTCGATGTAGTCGACGTTTTCGTGCCCGGAAATGTTGAAGATGCCGTTGATGCCGGGGTTCTCGATGCAACTGATGATGACATTGGAGAAGTCACCGACGTAGAGCGGCTGGCGCAGGTAGCGGCCATTGCCCGGGATCGGGAATACCGGGACTTTTTTCATGAAGCGCGAGAGCCAGCCCAGGTGCTTGCGATCGAACCAGCCAAACATCAGGGTCGGGCGCAGGATCGGGCAGGGGATGCCGCTGTCCAGGACCATGCGCTCCTGGTCTTTCTTGGTATTGGTGTAGAAGTCATCGGCCACCGATACCACCACCGAGGAACTGATGGGAATCAGCCGGGGGATGTTGTGCAGCTTGACCTGTTCCAGGATCAGCGCCGTGGCATCAACATTGTTGCGCACGAACTCCTGGTAATCATTGCCACCGATCTGCGCCTGCAGCATGACGACCACGTCGGCCCCGGCAAAATGCCGTTGCCAGTCACCGGGCTCGGCCAGGTCGGCGTACTCGACGGTAATGTCTGGTTGGGTCTGCTTGAGGATGGCCAGGTTTTCCCGGTGCTTGTCGAGCACCACGATGTTGCTGTAGCCCTTGGCCTTGAGCCGTGCGACCAGGTTCTGCCCCACCAGGCCGGCACCGCCGGGCAGAAGGATCTTGGAAGAATTCATTGTTTTACTCCGTCGAACTCAAGGCTGAACAACGCCACGCCGAGTTGTCTTTCATCACTGGAAAATCCGGCGCTTTTAGGCGAAATGGGGTTTTCGATCAGCAGTTGCAGGGTCTGCACCTGATCACTGGCCGCTACAGGAATACTGACGGTCTGGCGTGGGTTCTTGGCGGAAAACTGCACCTGCAACACAGGTTTGCCGTCCAACACAAACGAGACTGACTGCGAAGAATCAGGCTTGGGTAAAAACGCCTCCAGGTCCAGCTTCAAGGTGCCAGCATCTGGGGATGTGGTCTTGAACAGGATGCGGGCCTGCTTTTCCTCGCTCCATACCCGGTCCGCTTCCAGGCCGGCCCAGCCGGACGCCAGGAGCTGGCGATTGAACGCTTGTCGGGTGTTGGCGACCGTCAGCAGGCTGCGGCTGGCAATGGCTGAGGTTTCATCTTCGTATAGCGAAAGCCCCAGCGCCGAGAACGCCGGAATCCGGTCCGGATAAGCGTTCTCAAAGGTCACCGCCAGACGCTTGCCTACCCGTATATCGTCGTCACTGCAGCGATAGGCCTTGGTAAACAGGATGTGCCAGTTCTGGTTCACACAGAAGAGCTTGACGTCATTGCGGGCCGAGTAGGCCTCCAGTGCCGCCGCCATGGACCAGACATGAGGCCAATTGTTGGACGTGTCCATATCCAGGACCAGATGACCCTTCGGATACTTGGCCTCAAGTGCATCGAACGCAGCGGCAACGCCAGGTATGTCGTAATGCTGCAGGTAAGGTACGGGCTTGTTGATCAGGGAGAACGTCGCCCCCAGCAGGGCTATCGAGCCGACCAGGACTAGCGGTTTGAACGTACCCAGGCGCGTCTTGGAAACCAGCACCAGTACGCTATAGGCAACGGCCAGGGCGGGTACGGCGTAATAGAACAGGCCTACGTAGTTCTCGCTGAGCATATCGATGCCGTAGCGTGCGTAGAACAGTAATGCAAAGGTCCCGGCGAAGAGCGATGCCACCAGGGCACGCAAGCGGGTGCGCAACTCTTGCGGGGCGCGGGCACAGGCCCACCACGCAAGCACCGCCAGCACTAGCGCCAGCGTGCCCCATGCGTCGCCGCCCCAGTAAGACGCGACGAAGGACGCCGAATCAGCAAGGGAGTTGGCCTGGTGCCTGCCGCTGAAGCTTGCATATTCGCGAATAGGGCCTGGAAATTCGGTGATTGTGCGAACAATGATCGGAATAAAAAAGACAAAGAGGGTCAGGCACGACAGAGCCAGGGGGATTTTGTTACGCAGCAGGAACGAGGGGCTGGCAATGATCCGGTCTGCCTGGGCCCGGCTGCGGAAAATCAGGTAGTTGCCCGCCAGTGCCGAGATCAGCATCACGCCCAGCACGCCAATAAAGGAAACATGGCCATTGATCAGGAAACCCGAACTGAGTGCCAGTGCCTGCAGGTTATCGACTTTTCCGTCGATCAGCCGTCCGATCGCCATCACGGCAATCACGAACGGGAACAGGTACATGTGCGGCATCCAGATGCCATTGAAGAACGCAAAGTCCATCAGCGCGATCATCAACGACAGCGCAGCGATGGCTGCAAAAGCGCCGCGGACCGATTGTGTCAGTCGATGAAAGCCCACAAATGCCAGGGTGATCCAGAAGGCGTTGTAAAAGGACACGGCCATGACCTGGCCAGCAAAGGGGTACTTGACCAGGTGCAACACGTCATGGAACAGCACTTCACCAGCGGCCAGTACGTACAGGATCGCCGGGCCTGGATGATTGAACCCGACCCTGGAGTAGTTACCCATCCACAGCGAAAAATGCTTGGCGCTCTGGATCAATACCGAGTTGGCGGCAAAGTCGCCCGCTTCATAGGTCACCGCGTTGATGGTGTGGAAACTGGCCAGCAGCAGGAATGCCACCGTGGCGACATAAAACGCGAAAATGCTGATCCGGCTTAACGAGCCGGACCGATTGGTAAGGTTACTCATGAATCCCTCTGATGGCTGAATACGTCCTGACCCCGCAGCGCATGATTACAGGCTCAGGCGCTTGAAGATCAGGGTAGGGATGCACTTGATGATCAGCATGATCAATGCCCAGAAGCCGGGCGTGTACAGGGTGTCGGCCTTTTTTTCGATGCCTTTGACGATGCGCTGCGCGACCTGTTCTGGCGTGGCCACCAGGGGGCCTGGCAATGGCAGGCCTTTGGTCATGGGCGTGTCGACAAAGCCGGGCTTGATGGTGGTCACCTGTACGCCGACTTTGAACAGGCGTGCGCGCAGGCCTTCGCAGAAGGTCGACACGGCGGCTTTTGCCGTACCGTACAGGTAGTTGGAAGGACGACCGCGATCGCCCGCCACCGACGAAATCACGGCCAGGCTACCGCAACGCTGGGTTTCGAACTGGTTGGCCAGCACGGTCAACAGCGCGATCACCGAGGTGCCGTTATTGGCGAACTCTTGCAGGGCAACGCCGAGGTCCTGCTCGCACGCTTGCTGATCCGGCAAGGTGCCATGGGCAATCAGCGCGATATCGATCTGGCCCAGGACGCTCATGCATTGGGCAAGCATGGGCGAGTGTGCGGCGGTATCGGTGGCATCCATTTGATGTAGGTTCACGGCCTTGGCACCGCGGCCTTGCAGGTCGGCGGCGGTCTGGGCCAGTTTGTCGCTGTTGCGTGCAACCAGGAAAAACTCGGCGCCCTGGGCGGCCCACAGTCGGGCGCAGGCGGTGGCTATGGCGGATGTGGCGCCAATGATCAGAATTCGTTTCATGAGGTGACTCGTTTCCAGAATCGGGACATCAGGGAAGGATCGCGCAATGCTTCGAGCTGTTCCCAGGCCGGGTAGGCCTGACGGAAGTCGCTGCCGCTCATGTGCGCGTCCTTGGCTGGATAGAGCCGGCCGCCGGCCGCCCGGACGATGGTGTCCAGGCGCGGGAACAGTGTGTGTGTCAGTGCGCTGCTCTGCGGGAAGTCCAGTGCCAGGGAGGTCCCCGGCATCGGGAATGACAGCAGGCCAGGTGAAGCGATATCGCCGCAGCGCTTGAGCACAGCCAGGAACGAGCCCTGGCCTGAGTCGGCAATGGCGCCCAGCAGTTCACGCATCGCAACGTCGGCGCTGGCATCGGGTATCACGCATTGATACTGCTGGAACCCTTTGCGGCCATAGATGCGGTTCCAGTGCAGGATGCGATCGAGCGGGTAGAAAAACGGCGCATAGGCACTGCGGGTCGGTCTGCGCTGGCCGGGATGAACCCGCCAGTAGGCCGAGTTGAACGCTCGCAATGACAGATTGTTGATGAGGGAAATCGGCGGCGTCAGCGGTACTGACAGGCGCGAGCGCTGATCCACCTCCAGCGATCCATAGCGGGCATGATCGCCGACCATGAACACCCCTCGGCCGGTATCTGCGCCTTTGGCCAGGCAATCGATCCAGGCCACGCTGTATTCATGCTGATGATCCAGTTCGGCAGACAAGGCGAAGAATTCGGCCAGGTTGGCGAAGCGCACCACGGTGCCGTCGATCTGGCTGGTGTTGATGGGCATCAGGCGTATCTCGGCCCAGGGAATGATCCCGGTCAGCCCCAGCCCGCCGATGGTGGCGGCGAACAACTCAGGGTTTTCGCTCGCCGAGCAGGTCATCGGCTCCTGGCCTTGGCGCAACAGGCCAAAGCAGGCCACGTGGTTGCCGAAAGTGCCGCGCAGGTGATGGTTCTTGCCGTGGACATCATTGGCAATCGCGCCGCCCACCGTCGCGAATTGCGTGCCGGGCGTCACCGGCAAGAACCAGCCCTGGGGAATCGCGGCGGCGAGGATTTCTGCCAGGGTGATGCCGGCCTCGACCCGGATGACCCCGGCCTGCCAGTCGGCATGGATGAAGCGGTCCAGGGAGCGCATGTGCACGACCTGGTCACTGGCGGCCAGACAGCTGTCGCCATAACTGCGGCCGTTGCCATACGCCAGGCAGTTTCCATGGCTGTCGCTCATCTGTTTGAACAGCGGCGACACTTCACTCTGCCAGCCAGGCTCATGGCCTGTTTGCGGGGTGTGCGGATAGCGCCCCCAGGAATACAGGCCCTGGTTCATGCGGCCACCCAGAACACCAGGCAAAACAGCACACCGACAATCAGGCTGACCCGGTCACGAATGGCGAACACCACCGGGTCGTCATGCATCAGGCCACGGTGGGTCAGCATCCACACCCGGGTGATCCAGAACAGCAGCAACGGGCAGGCTATCCAGATGACTTGCGGGTTGGCGTACAGTGTCGAGGTGGTTTTGTCATTGATGTACAGCGCCATGACCATGACGGCCAGATAGCCGGATGAAGCGCCCAGTGACGAGATCATTTCCAGATCACCGGGATAATAACCACGGCCCCGGGTTTTTGTGGTGTGGCCCTTGGTACGTGCCTCGCGCAACTCGGCGTAGCGTTTGACCAACGCCAGGCTGAGGAAGATGAACATGGAAAACGCCAGGATCCAGAAGGTCAGCGGCTGTTGAAATACAGCGGCGCCCGCAATGATGCGCACGGTGTAAAGCATGGCCAGGGCAATCACATCGACGGCCATTTGCCGTTTCAGGGACAGTGAGTAGGCCAGAGTCAGGATGTAGTAGATCAACAGTACGTATACAAAATTGAGCGGCAACAGCCAGGCGCCGCCGGCAAACGCAACCACCAATAGAATGGGGAAGATCAATAAACCAAACTTTATGGATAAGCGCCCTGATGCAAAGGGCCGGTTGCGCTTGGTTTTGTGATGACGATCATCGGCCAGGTCGAGCAGGTCGTTAAGCACATAAACGCTTGACGCACAGAGCCCGAAGAATAAAAAGCCGAGAAGGCCTTGCCATAGCAACATAGGGTTGGTGATCTGGTGTGACGCCAGAAGCGGCACGAAGATCAATATGTTTTTCATCCACTGGTGCAAGCGCAATGCTTTGAACCAGACTTTGATACCCGACCGATTGCCGTCGATAACTTGCTCTACATTACCCAGACGGCTGGCTTTTGCCTGTACGCCGGACTCCGGATTGACGACATAGGCTTTACGCGCCGCCGCCCAGACCAGCATGTCGTCATGGGAATTACCCATGTAGTCGAAACCTTTCTCACCGTAATGCTCTATCAATAAATCGCGCTTGCGATGAGCAGACAAATTACGCGTGTTATCGCTGGCCATGACTTCATCGAACAATTGCAGATGCTCTGCAATACGTTCGGCCAGGGTGTAGTGGCTCGCGGTCGCCAGGACGATACGTCGACCCTTGCTCCGTTCGATTTCGATCAGTTCGATGACCTGGGGGTCATAAGGTAGAATACGAACATCAATGTCCGTTGCCAGGGCTAACTTTTCTTTCAAGATAGCCTTGCCTTTGGTCAGCCACGACAACGGCTGAAAGAGGCGATGGGGCTGGTGCCGCAAATAGGCAATACCGGTTTCTAACAAAAGATCTGAGCGTAGCAATGTCCCGTCGAGATCGACAACGAGCGGGGGAAACGGGGCTGTCACGTACACTCTTCCCTAGTTCTGATCAGGCGTGCCTGTTCACGTGAAGTGATTTGGATTCAAATTGAAACCGCAGCCAGCCTCATGGCCATCATACGGCCTCGTTTGGCTCCGAGTCTGTGCGATAAATCAATCCCCATTCTCTCATAGCTTGTTACGATTAAACCAATCTAAATCAGTCAGCCAAACCATCGCTTGTGTGCTTGTCGTCTTTAGTTGCGGGGTTATTTACCTGGTCTGGCGCGGGTAGAGCGTGATGTTCCGACGAACAACCTCATTTGTGCTCTTGGCTGGCCGACACCCTGACAAGTCGCCCACTAGAATTTCGCAGGACTCCCTCCATGGTCTCAACCGTCACGTCTTACACCGACACCCGCAACCGCGCTTTAACCGGGCAGGGCTACGATGGCGTGGTGATGGTGTCGGTGGGGGGTTATTACGGCACCGGGGTGTTGTTGTATGACGGCCAGGCGGTGCTGACGGCGGCGCATTTGTTTTCCCATGGCAGTTCGCTGACGACGGTGCTGTTCCAGACCACGGCGGGGTCGCAGTCGATGACGACCAGCGATGTCGGGGTGTTGAGCAGTTATGACGCGGCCAATACCAATAACGATCTGGCGATTGTCTGGCTCAACGGGCATGCGCCGCTGGCTGCCAATCGCTACGACCTGTATCGCAGCAGTGACGAGATCGGCCAGGCCATGACTATCGTCGGCTACGGCGAGCCCGGCACGGGGACGTCGGGGGTGTTGACCAGTTATGCGGCGGCGCCGATCCGGCAGAAGGCGGTCAATACCTTCGATGCCGATGCCTCGGACCTCAAGGCCAAGCTCGGCTCGATCATGAGCTGGACGCCGAAGACCGGCACGCAACTGGTTGCCGACTTTGATAACGGCGCTACCGCCCAGGACGCGCTGGGGCGGCTGATCGGCAAGTCCGGTCTGGGCCTGGGCAGCAGCGAGGGGATGATCACGCCCGGCGACAGCGGCGGGCCGGCGTTTATCAATGGCAAGGTCGCGGGCATCGCCAGTTACATCACCAGCCTGAGCCAGAACGGCGTGCATCCGGATATCGATAACACCTCGACCAACAGCAGCTACGGCGAGATTGGCGCGTGGCAGCGGGTCAGTGCCTATCAGCAGACCCTGGATCAGGCGATCCGCGCGCATTACACCGACGCACCGACCACGGCCGCCCAGGTCAAGACCTCGGTGACTGAGGGCAACACGGGGATGACCAATGCGTATTTCCTGTTGCAGTTCACCGGCATGCGCACCGACCCCAACACGGTGCTGAGCGTCGATTACACCACCCGCGACGGCACGGCCACGGCCGGTCAGGACTACGTGGCGGTCAAGGGCACGCTGAAGATCTACCCCAACGAGAGCCAGGCGGTGGTGGCGGTGGAGATCATCGCTGACCGGGTGGTAGAGCCGAATGAGACCTTCTTCCTGGACCTGAGCAACCCGGTGGGTGGCAGCTTCGGTGCGGGCGTGGTGACACTGACGGGCATGCGCACCATCGTCAATGATGATGGGGTGGTGGCTTAGGGCTCAGTTGTAAGAGGCATGTGGGACCGGCTTTAGCCGGGAAGGCTTGGGTACAGACGATAATGATGCATCGGCTGTGCTGAAGCCTTCCCGGCTAAAGCCGGTCCCACAAGAGTATGTCCCCTCAAAAAGTGAGTTACGGCAGATACCGCAACAACGTCCCCTTTCTCATGCCGCCGGCATTGAGGCCAATCACCATTTTGCCATCGCGTTGCAGGGCCATTTCGAAGGGCGGTTCGTTGTTGCCGCCGGTATGGGTTTCGACGCGGCCGGTGCCGTCGGTGCCGAAGCTGTGGTCAGGGCGGCCGTCGACCAGGTAGCGCGACAGGTACAGATAGGTGTCAAAGCTGGAACTGCGCGGACGCGAGCGTCCTGCCACCAATAGCCTGCCGTCTCTCAGGGAATGGATATCGCGCCATTCCACGTTGTAGTGGTCGTTGATCGGCGTGAACAGCGGCTTGCCGCCGTTGAAGTACATGTCCATCAGGCCCTTGTCGGTCAGGCCGTAGATCACGCCCTGGCCTTCGACATTGTCGGGGTTGTCGAGGGCTTCCCGGGCGCGACCGACGACGATCAGAGAGCCATCCGGGCGCAAGTCAATGCCGTGCAGATGCAGGTGCTGGCTGAACAACGACAGTTCCTGAAAGCCCGTGCCCTGCGTGCCGAAACCGCGGTCCAACTGGCCTTGGGCGTTGAGACGGGCCACCACACCTTTGTGCCAGGGTTCACCGGGATAGCTGATGTGGCCGACGAGGAGGGTGGCGTGGTCGATGTCGATCACGAAGTCGGTGATGTGCAGCGAAGCACCGGTCACGCCCAGGTCGAGCAGGCCATTGCCGTTGAAGCTGCTGTCGAGTTGGCCGTTGGCTTTGAGGCGATACAGTGCGCCGCTGTATTTTGGCGAGGGGAAGGTGAGGTCGTTGATGCCGCTATGGCAGCCCTGAATGCGCCCGTCAGGCAGCACGCGTAACTGGCCGAGCCCGGCAGCCAGGTGGTTGTAGCGGCCCACGGGCATGTCCAGGCGCAGCAGGCCCTGGTCGCCGAAGCCCAGGTCCGGCTGGCCGTTATCGAGCAGACGCAGGACGAAGCTCAGCGGGTCCGGCTGGCCCTGCATGTTCGAGTAGCCCAGGGCCTGCATCAGCAGTTTGCCGTCGGCCTGCAGAGTCAGGCGGGTGGGCATGATGGCTTTGAAGTTGACGGGGAAGGTGCCTCGCACAATGCCCTGATCGCCGAAACTGGTGTCCAGGCGGGCGTCGCCGTGCAGGCGGGTGATGAAGTATTCCACGGTGGCGTCGGTGGTCTGGGCGAAGTAGCCGCAGGCATACAGCTTGCCGTCTTCGGTCGGGGCCACGGATGAGAAAAACAGATCCATGACCGGCGCCCAATTCAGGGCGCGCAGCAGATCCACCCAGCCGGGGGCTTCGGGCCACTGGCTGAAGTCGGGGTCGAGTTGGCCGGGGTAAAGCGTTGGACGATCCATGATCCTGATCCTTTCCTTGAACGAATGCACAATGCACTCGGTAGGAAAGGGTTAATCCGATGTATGCCGGTTTTGGCAATAAACATTGGGTTTCAGGAGCCATGTTGAAAATTGGTGTGGGACCGGCTTTAGCCGGGAAGGCTTAGGTACAGACGACGAAGATGTATCGGCTGTACTGACGCTTTCCCGGCTAAAGCCGGTCCCACCAAGGTGCTTTTACCCGCGAACCTGCTCACGCCAGTACGCCAGCAACTGCTGCAGGGTTTCGCGCAGGTCGGTCGCTGGTTGCCAGCCGGTGGTGTCGCGCATGGCCTGGGTGTTGCCGGTGGCGGTGGGGATGTCGGAGGGGCGCATGCGTTCCGGGTCCTGGGTGACCTGAATGTCGGCGCTGCTCATGGCCAGCATCTCGTCGAGGATGCTGCGGATCTGCCGTGGCTGGCCGGAGCAGATGTTGAAGCAGCGCGGGTAGTCTGCGCTGCGCTCGGACAATTGCAGCAGCTTCACGTAGGCGTCGCAGACGTCGCTGACATCAAGGAAATCGCGGCTGGCGTCGAGGTTGCCGACCTTGAGCACCGGCTCCTGCTGGCCGGCTTCAATCAGGGCGATCTGGCGGGCAAAGGAGGCGGTGACGAAGTCTGCCGACTGCTGCGCGCCGATATGGTTGAACGGCCGCACGATCACGCCCGGCTGGCCCTGGCGGAAGTACTCGTTGAACGCCGCTTCTGCCGCCAGTTTGCTCGCCGCGTAAGGGTTGAGCGGCTGGCACAGGCTGTTCTCGCCCAGGGCAATGCCTTGCTTGAAGCTGGCGCCATAGACTTCCGAGGAGCTGACGAACAGCACGAAGGCCTCCGGCGCCTGGTTGCGCAGGGCCTGCAGCAGGTTGACGCTGCCGATGACGTTGGTCTGCCAGGTCAGCACCGGCTCCTTGAAACTCAAGGGCACGTTGGTGATGGCGGCCAGGTGGACGACGTGGGTCGGCTTCACTTCGGCGATGGCCTGCTCAAGGGCGGCGGCGTCGCGGATGTCGCAGGTCACGGTCTGTTGTGCGTATTGCGGCGCCGCCGAGGTGGCGCCGGTGAGGGCGATAACGTGCTGTCCGGCCTGGTGCAGGATCTTGCACAGGATCTGCCCGACGAAGCCGTTGGCGCCTGTAATGAGGATGCGTTGCATGGTCGGTTTCCTTGTTGCCGTACGCTGGCTTGCGAGTCTATCAGTGTGTCAGCGCGGGCTGACCGTGCGGTAGATATCCAGGGTTTCCTGGGCACAACGTTTCCAGGAAAAAGCCTTGGACCGCAAAAGTCCGGCATCTGCGACGCCCAGGCGTAATTGTTCATCGCTGAGCAGGGCGTCCAGGTGCATCGTCAGCTGTTCGGCGTTGCCGCGCTCGACCAGCAGCGCGCTGCCTTCGGTGAATTCCGACATCGAGGTGTCAGCGGTGCAGACCACCGGCACGGCGCATTGCATGGCTTCCAGCACCGGCAGACCGAAACCTTCATACAGCGACGGGTAGGCAAAGACGGCGGCCCCGGCATAGAGGGTTGGCAGGTCGCTGCCGGCGACGAAGGACAGCTGACGCACGCCATGGCTGGCTTCCAGGGCCTTGATGCGCTCGCTCAGGCCGTGGTTCTGCCAGCCCGGCGCACCGGCCAGGACCAACGGATAGGCCTGGCGCAGTTCTGCCGACAGGTTGCACCAGGCATCGAGCAGGGTGTCGACGCCCTTGCGTGGCTCCAGGGTGCCAACAAACAGCACGTAGCGGCCATGCTGCAGGCCGTAGCGATCAAGGATCGGCCGGGTCTGCTCGGCGGTCTGCGGGCCGTAGGCCTCGGAGGCACCGAGGTAGACGGTGCGCACCTTGTCGGCGCTGACCTTGAAGTCGCTGATCAGCTCGTCGCGGATCAGGTCCGAGTCGGTGATCAGGAAATCGGCCCGGGCCAGGGTTTTAGGCAACTGATCACTGAGCCAGTCCACACGCTTTTGCGGGTGGAACTGCGGGTAATGAATAAACGACAGGTCATGAATCGTCGCCACGCTGGGGCCGGAGTGGGCCTTGAGCATGAAATTGGGCTCGTGATAAACGAAGTCCCGACGCTGGCTGGCGCGCAGGCGCAACTGGGCGTTGCGCAGCTTTTCGCGCATGCGGTAGGCGAAGGTCCAACTGCGCAGCAGGGCGCGCAGGCGCGATTGCGCAGGCGGCGCAGTGCCGTCGTCGCGGGTGCGGACATAGTGGCTGCTGGCAGCGGCGCAATTGGCCAGGGCCTGCTCGGCGGTGAAGTATTTGGCGCCGATGAAGCACTCGATGGTCTCGATGTCTTCATCCTGCAGCTGTTCGATCAGGTTGTAGGTGTAGTTGCCGATGCCGGTGAGCGGGGGGATGAGCGATTCGATATTGAGCAGAAGCTTCATGAAGTCGGTCTTACCTGGCTGCGCCAGTCGGCGAGCAAATCGAGAAATGAGGGGATGAACGGCGCCCTGCCGCGAGGCGGCGAGTTTACCAGTCTGTAGGCTTTACGCCTCAGCTTTGTAAGAAGCTTCGACATATGCTCGTTGCTAAATCCCGTCCCCTGTGTGAGCATCTGCGCAACTATTGGCATTTACCTGAAAAAAACCTTGTCTTCAGGGGCCATCAGGCAGCTAATAGCCTTTTTTGACGTCAAGGATTTGTGTAGGGCGATTCTGACGGTAACAACCGTAAATATATTTTCATTTGACGGTTGACGAGGGTCTGTGCGGGAATCATTGTGGCGTTTCAATATCATCTGTTGCATTGAGACGCCTAAATGAAAAAAATCTTCGCTGCTGTGGGCCTTTCGCTGTTTGCTGTGCACGCTGTAGCTGCGACCATCAAGATTGAGAATCAGTCTTCTTGGGAGATTCATGAGGTCTACTTCGCACCGTCGAGCCAGGACGACTGGGGCGATGACCATTTGGGCAAGCAGATTCTCAAACCAGGTACTACCCTGACGCTGACGGGCGTAACGCCGGGCAAATGGGATGTGCGTCTGGTCGATGAAGATGAAGACGAGTGCATCGTTACGGGTCAGAAGATCGCCGAATCGGAAAAATTCGTGATCGATGACAAAGATTTGATCAGTTGCCAGAAGGCGACTGAAGAGTAAGTTCTGATCGTTGCCATTCTCCAGGGTGGTTATGATGGAAGCTGGGCACCGTGGGGCAGCCCCCCACGGTGCTTTTTTTTGCCTGGAGAAAAGTGAACGGCCCTGAAATCCTGCTCTCAGTGGGACCGGCTTTAGCTGGGAAAGGGCTGTTACATCCGCCGCATCTGTTTGATCAGCAAAGGACGCCTTCCCGGCTAAAGCCGGTCCCACAAAAGCCGAACCCCGAGCAGCTCAGCTCAACCAGATCCCGCCATTGAGCGCCGGGGCGGTGGCGGCGATGTTTTCGTTGCTTTCGGCGAAGGCGGCCAGTACTTCATAGGCCGGTGTCCCGCTGTTCATGGCAGCAAACCAGTAGGCCTGGCCTACGGCGTCAGGCGCACGGTGCAGGACGTGCTGGTAGTAGCTGTTGAGGATGGCGGTCGTGTCGTTGCTCGGGTTCAGGGTCTTGAACTCGGTGCTGTTGACGAAGCCATTGGCCACGTCCTTGAGCGACATGCCGTTGTCCATCTGCTTGACCCAATAGTTGAGCCCGGTCAGATCCGCCTTGCGGTCGAATGCTGCCTGGTAGATACGGTAGGCCGAACCGGTGTTCTCGCCGGCCTTGACGTCCAGGGCCAGGATCGAACCATTGCCCGCTTCGATGCGCTCGATGCCATTGAGGGTGTCGGTCTTGCCCAGGGTCGTGACCTTGTAGCCGCTGCCGCTGGGCGTGACGGTAATGCCGTATTTGCCTGCGTCATACAACACTGTGTCGACGCCTGCGCCGCCGAAGAAGGTGTCATTGCCGGTATAGCCGTAAAGGGTGTCGTTGCCTGATGAGCCGTTGATGGTGTCGCTACCGCGCATGAATAGAGCCAGCATTGCGGCATCGGAGGGCGCCAGCAGGAATTGTCCGACGGTTACGGACATAGCGGAAAAGGTGAGATAGGGCGCACCGTTCAAGGAGAACGTAAGGCCCGTTATGGTCCCGCCGGTAATACCTGAAGCGTCGTATGTGAAGATACCGTACAGGTCGGTGTTGTGAGCCCCATCGCTGAGCTGCCCATGAGTCGAGGTGATCAGGGTTACTCTGCCGTTCAACCAGTCGTACAGGCTGTAGCTGCCAACGGGGCGGTTAAAGGTAATGTTGCTCATGAGCGTCCTTATCCATGGAGGGGCGAACAGGCCGTCAAGACCCGTGCTAAAGCGATAGCGGCGAAATAATGTCATGCGTGATACACAACGGTACATACCGACTATAAAAACGCCTTCTTGTTCCACCGCCGACGCCCTTCAGCGCGCTAGTTGCAACACGTGTGCCCCCCTCGGATAATGCGCGACCCGCTACGCACCCGTAGCACCAGAATGGAGTATCTATGTTCACCCCCGTAATCCTGGCCGGCGGTAACGGTTCGCGCCTGTGGCCTCTGTCGCGGCAGAGTTTTCCCAAGCAGTTCCTCGCCCTCGACGGGCAGGATCAGGGCACGATGTTCCAGCGCACGCTGGCCCGTCTGCAGGGCCTGGAGCACTCTCCAGCCATGGTGGTGAGCAACGAAAATCATCGGTTTATCGTCGCCGAGCAACTGCGCGTGGCGAAGATGACCAGCCGCCGGATCATTCTCGAGCCGCTGGCGCGCAATACCGCCCCGGCCATTGCCTTGGCCGCGCTGGAAGCTACCGCCGACGGCAGCGACCCGATCCTGCTGGTGCTGGCCGCCGACCACCATATCGATAACGAAGACAGCTTCCGTCAGGCCGTCAGCGTTGCCCAGGTGCACGCAGCGGCCGGGCGTCTGGTGACCTTCGGCATCACGCCGACCCACGCCGAGACCGGTTTCGGTTACATCCAGTGCGGTGCCGCAGTGGAGCAGGGCGGTTTCGACATTGCCGCGTTCAAGGAAAAGCCATCGCAGGTGCTGGCCGAGGAGTACCTGTCTTCGGGCGTGTACCTGTGGAACAGCGGCATGTTCATGTTCCGCGCCTCGGTGTTCCTGGCCGAGATGCAGCAGCATCGCCCGGACATCCTCGCCGCCTGCCGCGTGGCGCTGGAACACGCTCAGGCCGATAGCCACTTCCTGCATGTACAGGCCGAGCAGTTCGCCTTGTGCGCCGATGAGTCGGTGGACTATGCGGTGATGGAGCACACCAACGCTGGCCTGGTCGTGCCGCTGGATGCCGGCTGGAACGACCTGGGCAGCTGGTCGGCGATCTGGGACGTGGGCCCGCACGACGCCAACGCCAACCGTCTGGAAGGCGACGTAATCGCCATCGACACGCGCAATTGCCTGGTGCAGTCCCATCATCGCCTGGTCGCTACCGTGGGCCTGGAAGACCTGATCGTCATCGAGACCAAGGACGCCGTACTGGTTGCCAACAAGCACGACAGTCAGCAGGTCAAGGATGTGGTCAAGCGTTTGCAGGCCGAAGAGCGCGAAGAGTTCGTCAGCCATCCGCTGGTCAACCGTCCGTGGGGCCATTACGACACCGTCGACAAGGGCGAGCGTTATCAGGTCAAGCGCATCAGTGTGTTGCCGGGTGAGTGCCTGTCGCTGCAACTGCACTACCACCGCGCCGAGCACTGGATCGTGGTGTCGGGTACGGCCAAGGTCATCTGCGGCGACAAGGAACTGATCCTCTCCGAGAACCAGTCCACCTACATCCCGCTGGGGGTCAAGCACTCCCTGGCCAACCCGGGCAAGGTGCCGTTGGAGTTGATCGAAGTGCAGTCCGGGGTCTACCTGGGCGAAGACGACATTGTGCGTTTCGAAGACCGTTACGGCCGCCTGGCCAAGTAACGGCTGCCGGCGCCTGCTCTTGCGGGCGCCGTCATCGCTCGCCTTATAGCTTCAGGTAACTCCCCATGCTTTCCTCTATGCCCCCCTCTTTCAAAGCCCTGGTCTGGGCGCTGCCCATGGCCTTGCTGCTCACCGCCTGCGACAAGCCGGAGAAAACCCCGGCGCCTGCCCAGGCCCCTGCGGTCGAACCGCACACCACTTACGTGAAAGCGGGCTGGGATGCCTTGCCACCTGTGGCCGATGCCGACCTGCAGGCCGGTTTTGCGTCCTGGCGCAGCGCCTGTGCGACCCGGCTCAAGACCGACGCGGTGTGGGCCGAGACCTGCGCCGCGGCGCTGAACCTGCCGGTGGTGCCGACGGCGGCGGACATTCGCAGTTTCTTGCAGGCGCGCTTGCAGGTCTACAGCCTGCGCGCGGCGGGGGGCAGTGCCGAGGGGCTGATCACCGGGTATTACGAGCCGGTCTACCCCGGCAGCCTGACCCGCAGCGACGTAGCAACAGTGCCTGTCTACGGCGTGCCGGATGACCTGATCATCGTCAATCTGGAAAGCATCTACCCGGAACTCAAGGGCAAGCGCCTGCGCGGACGTCTCGAAGGCCGGGTGCTCAAACCGTATGACGACGCGGCGGTGATCAACGCCCAGGGCGTCAAGGCGCCGGTGATTGCCTGGCTGACCAGTCAGATGGATCTGCAATTTCTGCAGATCCAGGGCTCGGGACGGATTCGTCTGAACGACGGCAAGCAACTGCGCATCGGTTACGCCGACCAGAACGGCCACCCGTATAAAGCCATCGGCCGCTGGCTGGTGGAGCAGGGCGAGTTGAAGAAAGAAGACGTGACCATGGGCGCTATCTCCAGCTGGGCCAAGGCCCACCCGCAGCGCATCGGCGAGTTGCTGGCGAGCAACCCCAGTTATGTGTTCTTCGCCCGCAACCCGGACAGCAACGAAGGCCCGCGCGGTTCGCTCAATGTACCGCTGACCGCCGGTTACAGCGTGGCGATTGATCGCAAGGTGATTCCGTTGGGCAGCCTGCTGTGGCTGTCGACCACCCGCCCGGACGGCAACCCGCTGGTGCGCCCGGTAGCCGCTCAGGACACGGGCGGAGCCATTGCCGGTGAAGTGCGCGCCGACTTGTTCTGGGGCACCGGCGATGCCGCCGGGGATCTGGCCGGAAACATGAAACAGAAAGGCGCAATCTGGCTGCTGTGGCCGCAGAAGGCGGCGTTGCCGCAGCCGTAGGTTGTACATGTGAAATGCTTTTTCTGTGGGACCGGCTTTAGCCGGGAAGAGGCCGGTACATCCGCCGCATTTGTGTGATCGGCAAGGACGCCTTCCCGGCTAAAGCCGGTCCCACATGTGTAGGCCAACTATAGGGCCATACTCCGATTGCGCCCCGTACGCTTGGCCAGGTACAGCGCCGAGTCGGCGTTTTCGACGAAGCCTTTGACGCTGACGTCCATGCCCGGCACTTCGGTATGGCAACCCATGCTCACGGTGACCACCTGTTCCGGGTTATCGGCGTGGGGCAGGTGTTCGTTGTAGATGGCCAGGCGGATGACTTCGGCCATGTTCAACGCGCCGTCGCTGTCGGTATCCGGCAGCAGGATGGCGATTTCCTCGCCGCCATAGCGCACGCCCAGGTCGCCCGGGCGCCGCAGGCTTTGCTTGACCACGTTGGCCACCGCGACGATGCAGGCGTCGCCGGCGACATGGCCGTAGCGGTCGTTGTAGCTCTTGAAGAAATCGATATCGAGCATGAGCAGGCTCAAGGGCGCCGCGCCACGCTGACCACGCAGAAACTCCAACTCCAGGTTCTTCTCGAACAGGCGTCGGTTGGCCAGGCCCGTCAGGCTGTCCTTGAGGGCCAGCTCCTCGAGCACGCTCTGGGTGTCGCGCAGATCGGCCTCGATGCGTACGCCGTAGCGCAGCTGTATCACCAGCATGAAGCCGAACAGGGTGTTGACCACCAACAGGGCGAAGATGATGCCGTAGGTGTTGCGCGCCGAGTCCTGCCATTCGGCGAGGATGGTGCGTCGGGAAATCCCTGCAGCGACGACCACGTTGTAATTCTCTACGGTGCGATAGCCATACAGACGCATGATCCCATCCAGAATCGACGGCACCATGGCCACCCCGGAGCTGGCGTAAGGCAGGTAGTTGGAGAAGAGCTGCCCCTTGGCCAGGCTGGCGCCGATGTTTTCTTCGGCGAACGGGCGCCGCGCCAGGATCGTCCCGTCGGCCCTGGCCAGAAAGATCACGCCGTCGTCGCCAATGCCGAAACTGGCGAAGTACTTGTCGAAGTACGACATCTTGATAGTCGCCAGGGCCACGCCGAGGAACTGGCCGTTGTCATCGTTGATGCGCCGTGAAAGCGGGATGATCCATTCGCCCGTGGTGCGGCTGTGGATCGCCGTGCCGATACGCGGGACCAGCGATGTGTGAGTGGCGTGAAACTGAAAATACTCGCGGTCGGCGTTATTGGCCCCCGGCGCAATCTGGCCGAAGGAAGACAGCAACCATTCGCCGTCCTTGCCGTAGATGAACACCCCGTGCAACTGATTGACTGCGCGTACCTGCTGCTCGGTGAAGGCCTGGACGTTGGAGTTGTTGTGCTCGCTGCGGCGGTTGGCGTGGAACAGCTCGATGGTGCCGCTGAGCACGATATTGGCCTCATCGAACGCATCGGCGGCCTGTTGGGCCATGGCCTTGGCCAGGTTGGTGCTGTCCATGCGCGCATGATCGAGTTCGTGATCGCGGGCCTGGAGCAGTTGATAGATCGACAGACCGATGATCGACGCACAAACCACAATGATAAATGCGATCGAGACCTTCACCACGGGCATGCGCTTGAGCCTTCCGGTGACGCTCTTCTGGGTCGCGGCTAAAAACTCAGGCAAAGGCAAGGCATCCTGTGGAGGGGTAAAAGTCTCTTTGCGCTGCAAGGAATCATCTGGGGTTATCGACAGTGGTCAGGGAATCTGAATGCGTGGCCTGGGCAACTCGGCATAACTATAGTGGACGCCACGAAATACATTTCGTGCGAAGCGCCCTGAGTCACTTTTCGGTCACTGACGATGCCCAGGACGGTGCGCAGCTTGAATGAGCTGGGTGGATTGGTAAAACAATTCAGAATTTGAAATGCTTTAGCGCTGCCAGCTCGCTCCTACGGGAGTCGCGCAACTAGATAGATATATAGCTATCTATCTAGATATAAATCAAGGACGGTCCGCTCTATGATCTCTTCCACCACCTCCCGACTCTGCCCCCTCCTGGCCCCCTGGCTCATGCGGCTTGGCGCGTTCTTGATCACCCTGATCATCTTCCTGATCGACAGCCTCAGCTCCCTCGACGTGGCCATCGCGGTGTTGTACATCGTGGTGATTTTGATTGCCGTGGACCTGTTCTCGCGTCGGGGCGTGCTGATCGTGGCCTATGCCAGTGTGGCCCTGACCCTGAGCGCCTATGTGATCGCCCATGGCGACGAGTTCTGGGGCCCGGCGTTCGGTCGTTGCCTGGTGAGTCTGGCGGCCATTGCCATTGCCGGGTACCTGGCGCTGAAGAACAAGGCCGGCAAGGACCAGTTGCAGGAACAAGTGCGTCTGCTGCATCGCAGTGAGGCGTTTCTGGCCGGGGCCCAGCGCCTGAGCCAGACCGGCAGTCTGGGCCTCGAATTGCCCGGCACAGCCATGTATTGGTCGGATGAGGCGCGGCGGATTTTCGAGTTCGACGCCGGACAGCAACCTTCGGTGCACGCCATGCTTGAGCGGACCCACCCGCAGGATCGCACGCTGTTGCGCTCGATCATCGACCAGGCCGATGCCGGCACCGTGAACCTGGCCGCCGAGTTTCGTCTGCGGATGCCCGATGGCCGTACCAAGCATGTGCGCATGCTGGCCCGGGAGGTCGAGGACGGTGCCGGTCATCGCGAGTATGTCGGAGCGCTGATGGACGTCACCACGGCCAAGAACGCTGAAGAGGCCCTGCATCGGTCCCAGAGCGACCTGGCCCATATCACCCGGGTCACGACGCTGGGTGAGCTGGCGGCGTCCATTGCCCATGAGGTCAATCAACCCCTGGCCGCGGTCATCACCAATGCCGAGGCCGGGCTGCGCTGGCTCAACCGTGAGGTGCCGGACATCGGCGAAGTGCGCGCGGCCATCGAGCGGGCCAAGAGCCAGGCGCACCGTGCCAGCGAGGTGATCCGGCGTATCCGCGCGCTGTCACGCAAGACCGACCCGCAGAACGTCAGCCTCGATCTGCCGGAAGTGATCGAGGAGTCCATCGCTTTGGTCCAGCGCGAGATCCAGCGCCAGCGCGTGACCCTGAGCGTGCAGATTGACGAGCCGCTGCCTGCGGTGCGCGGCGATCGCATCCAGCTGCAACAGGTGATCATCAACCTGATCATGAACGCCGTGCAGGCCATGGCGGCTTCCCCGGACGGTCGCCGTGATGTGTTCGTGCATCTGCGTCATACCGAGGGCGAAGGCGTCGTGCTGCAGATTCGCGACAGCGGCCCCGGTATTGATGCGCAGAACATGGGCAGCCTGTTTGATCCATTCTTCACCACCAAGGCCAACGGCATGGGCATGGGCCTGTCGATCTGCCGCTCGATCATCGAATCCCACGGCGGCCGGATCTGGGCTGACAGCGAGCCGGGGCAGGGCGCGGTGTTGAGTTTTGCGTTGCCAGGGGAAACGAACGGCTAACTAATGTGGGACCGGCTTTAGCCGGGAAGGGGCCGGTACATCCGCCGCATTTGTTTGATCGGCAAGGTGCCTTCCCGGCTAAAGCCGGTCCCACAAAAAAGCCGGGTCACAAGAAACAGACTGCTCATATACCCAGGTATAGGTCCGCCAACCCCATAGCTGATCGGCACGTCCATGGTTGAATGCTAAGGTCGCATCCTTTGCCAGAACCGTCATTTATTCAGGGAGATACCCCGCATGCTCAGCGCAAGTCGACGCAGGATCGGCCTCTGGCTGTTGTTGGCAGCCGCTATGGCCGGTGCGCTGGGCGGTCTGTTGTACCTGGATTATCGCCAGGTGCAGCGTCAGGCCGAAGCGGATATCGGCAATCTCAACCTGATCTTCGAAGCGCGCCTGAATGCCACGCTGCAAGGCTTCCAGGCCAGCCTGCAAGGTATTGCTCTGCGTATCGATGACGGCCTGTTCAGTTTGCCGGCCGGCAGTGCGACGGGGCAGCGCAAGCTCAAGGCGCTGGGCAGCCGCTTTGGCGAGATGGGCGACTTCGACGTGTTGGCCAGCGATGGCCGCCTGTTGCTGCGCACCGATGAAAAAAGCGCCGAGCCGTCGACCGACGAGCTGCATTTCTGGGCCACGTTGACGCCGCAGCCAGATGATCAGGGCAGCCTGACGCCGATGGTCATGGGCAACGACAAGGGTCGCGACGTGCTGCACATGGCGGTCCCGGTGTTCGACAATCAACGTCGGCATATCGGTTGGGTGGCGTTCAGCCGTCCGCTCAAGACCATGCTGGAGCTGTTCGACCAGATCGATGTCGGGCGTCATGGCGTGATTACCGTGCGCCGCGCTGACCGGCCTGATCTGGTACTGCGCGTGCCCAAGGCCGACAACCCTTATCGTCAGTACACCGCCGACAAGATCGATCAGATGATTATCAAGGGCGAGCAGCAGGGCAAAGTCGTCATGCCGTCGCGCATCGATGGCATCAAGCGCCTGTATGGCTTCAAGCGCGTCGGTCAGTTTCCCCTGGTGATCGTCACGGGTCTGGCGTCCGAGGATTATCTGGCGAGCTGGAAATACACGGTGATCGCCGCTGTATTGATGTTCAGCGTGCTGTCGCTGGCGATTTTCGGTTTGAGCCAGCGTTTGCAGCGTATTCGCCTGCGTCGTCAGCAGGTGGTCGATGAGCTGCGTGACAGCGCCTTTCACGACGCCCTGACCGGGCTGCCCAACCGGCGTTTCCTGCGCGAGCGGGTCAACCATTGCATCAGCGCGTGCAGCGCCGGGCAGCAACGTCTGGCGCTGTTGTATTTCGACGTCGATAACTTCAAGACCATCAATGACTCCCTCGGCCATGTCTCCGGTGACCTGATCCTCGAAGGCCTGGCTGGGCGCCTGCTGGCCCTGCAGCCCCGGATAGACACGGTGGCCCGGCTGGGCGGCGATGAGTTTCTGATTCTGATCAATGACGACAACCGCGAGTACCTGGTCGAGGTGATCGACCATGTTCTGCAGGCGGTGCGCGAGCCGTTCCAGATCCAGGACTATCGCCTGGCCGTCAGCGCCTCCATCGGCGTGGCGTTGTATCCCGAGCACGGCAATGACTTCGGCTCCTTGCTCAAGGCCGCCGACACGGCGCTGTATCAGGCCAAGAGCAACGGTCGCAACACCTGGGCCTTCTACGAGACCGCCATGGGCGAGCGCGGGCTGTGGTTGCTGCAGATCCAGACCCAACTGCGCAACGCCCACGAGCAGGCCGAGCTGAGCATTCACTATCAGCCCCAGATCGATTTGCTGACCGGCCGGGTCATCGGCGCCGAGGCATTGATGCGCTGGTGGCACCCGGAAAAGGGCGCGATCCCACCGTCGGAGTTCATTCCGGTGGCCGAGTCCAGTGGTCTGATCCTGCCCATGAGCCACTGGCTGCTGCATGAAGTCTGCAAACAGGCGGTGGCCTGGCAGCGCGCCGGTTTCGGTGAGCTGACGGTGGCGATGAACTGCTCGGCCGTGCAGTTTCGTCAGGACGGTCTGGTCGAGCAGGTCCGCCAGGCCTTGCAGGACACCGGGCTCAAGCCGTCGCTACTGGAACTGGAGTTGACCGAGTCGATCCTGATCGAGAATTCCGAGCGGGTCATGACCATGATTCGCGATCTCAAGGCGCTGGGCGTGAAGATGTCCATCGATGACTTCGGTACCGGTTATTCGAGCATGGCCTACCTCAAGCGCTTTGAGGTCGACAAGCTCAAGATCGACCAGTCCTTCGTGCGCGGCATGCTCGACGATCCCAAGGATGCCGCCATTGTTCGTGCGGTGATCGGGCTGGGCCACAGCCTGGACATGACGGTGATCGCCGAGGGCATCGAACACGCGGGCATAGTCGCCGCCCTGATCGACCATGGCTGTGACGAGGCTCAGGGCTATCACTACGCCAAGCCTTTGGCCGTGGCGGACTTCCACCGCTACATGCTGGCGCACCAGGAAGCGCTGCCGGCCTGATCAAGTGGTCAGAAAATACGCCTCCGGTCAGTCTGGCCCGCGCGTTATACGTGGGTATGATTCCGCCGTGGGCGTGCACTGGTTAACGTGCACCTCTGCGCCGTGTCGGTGCAGGGTGGTTCATTCGAATTGAAGGTAAAGGGTTTGTCCAAGCTTGCGGTGATAGCGGTTGTCGACGATGACACGGCAGTGCGCACGGGCATTGACAGCCTGATTCGTTCACTGGGGTGGCGGGCGTGTCTGTTTGCCTCGGCCATGGCATTCCTCGACTCCGATTGCCTGCATCAGGTTGATTGTCTGATCACCGACGTGCAGATGCCCGGCATGAGCGGCCTGCAGTTGCACGAGCAACTGACGGCCCGAGGCCTGGCGATCCCGACGCTGTTTATCACCGCCTTCCCCGAAGACAGTATCCGCCGCCGGGCCATGACCGGCAGCGCGGTAGGCTTCCTGGCCAAGCCCTTTAGCGCTCAGGCGTTGATTGATTGCCTTGAGTCGGCGCTGGCCTGAGTCTGTGCTTTCCCGGTGGGACCGGCTTTAGCCGGGAAGGCGCTATTTCTGATCAAGGAAATATATCGGATGTGCCGGCCTATTCCCGGCTAAAGCCGGTCCCACATCAGC
Source organism: Pseudomonas sp. JL23 (assembly GCF_056933585.1). Lineage (NCBI taxonomy): Bacteria > Pseudomonadati > Pseudomonadota > Gammaproteobacteria > Pseudomonadales > Pseudomonadaceae > Pseudomonas > Pseudomonas sp. JL23. Next base: position 57,265 of record NZ_JBXOSF010000002.1, read on the forward strand.
ATGAGCATCGCCTATGACGTCTTGATCTCCAGTGTCTGGGCCATGCGCACCAGTTCGGCGAAGGAGCGGGCGTTCATTTTCTTCATGGCGTGGCCGCGGTGGATCTTCACCGTGATCTCGCTCAGGCCGATTTTCCCGGCAATCTGCTTGTTCATCAGACCCGAGGCCGCCAGGGCCATGATTTCCTGTTCACGCGGGGTCAGGCTGGCGTAGCGCTCGCGCATCTGGCGGTTGGCCTTGTGCGCTTGGCGACCCTGACGGTCCTTGTCCAGGGCGCTGGTCACGGCATCGAGCAGGTCCTGTTCGCGAAACGGCTTGGCCAGAAAGTCCACGGCGCCAGCCTTCATCGCCCGCACGGTCATGGCGATATCGCCGTGGCCGGTCATGAACACGATGGGCAGTTCGATCCGGGCCCTGGCCAGTTCATTCTGGAAATCCAGACCGCTGGTGCCCTGCAGGCGCACGTCCAGGACCAGGCAACTGGGCACGTCGGGGCGCGGGTATTGGGTGAACTGGGCGACCGAGGCGAAGGTGGCCACGCGCAACCCGATGGAGCGCAACAGGCTGCCCAAAGCCTCAAGCAGGGCAGTGTCGTCATCAATGATGAAGACCAAAGGATCATTGCTGGCGGCCACGGCTCTCTGGTTCAGTGGATGGTCGTCGTTCATTCGGGTTTCCACGGGGCGCTGGCGAGGGCATGAGTCTAGTCTCAAGGTGCCCTGGAACAAATGTCGGGGGATGAATTTTTGGTACGGTTGTGCCCTTGGTTATCATCGTTTTGCGCGCAATGGCAATCGGCCATTTCGTTACCGGGCGTTGAGCATAGATATTGCATAGAGATCAAGGGGTAAGCGCGAAGAGTGCATATTCGACTCAACCTGTTCTTTTACGCCATCTACATCTTTATTCCTCAAGGGCGCCCGGACAGGTATTACTGTGCAGGCTTTCCGAGACTCTGGCTGAAACTTTTTCGCAGTGAGAAACAAAGTAATGCCGATGATTCCCCTGCTGATTTGCGACGACTCCAACATGGCGCGCAAGCAGTTGCTCCGGGCTTTACCCAGCGACTGGGATGTTTCGGTCACGATGGCCACCAACGGCCAGGAAGGCGTTGATGCGATCCGTCAGGGCCTGGGGAAAGTGGTGCTGCTGGACTTGACCATGCCGGTCATGGATGGCTATCAGGCATTGGCGGCCGTGCGCGCCGAAAACCTTGAGGCACAGATCATCGTCGTCTCCGGCGACATCCAGGAAGAAGCCGTACGCCGCTGCATGGAGCTGGGCGCGCTGGCGTTCCTGAAAAAACCGGCTGATCCGGAAGAACTCAAGCAAACCTTGAGTAACCTGGGCCTGCTCGGCGTACCGGGCACTACGCCTGCGGTGATCCCCACTGCTGCGGTATCGAATATCAGCCTGCACGATGCCCTGCGCGAGATCGTCAACGTTGCCATGGGTCGCGCCGCCGCGCTGCTGGCCCGGGTGCTGGGGGTGTTCGTGCAGTTGCCGGTGCCCAACGTCAACATGCTCGAGGTGGGCGAGCTGCACATGGCCCTGGTCGACGCCCAGAGCCGTGATCGCCTGACTGCCGTGTGCCAGGGCTATATCGGCGACTGCATCGCCGGTGAAGCGCTGCTGCTGTTCCATGACTCGGAAATCTCCGACATGGCCAAGCTGATGCAGCGCGACTCGGCCGACTACACCGATATGGAAATGCTTCTGGACCTCTCAGCCGTGCTGATCGGCGCCTGCCTGAGCGGAATTGCCGAGCAGATCGACGTCGAATTCTCCCAGGGCCACCCCCAGGTGCTGGGTAAGCTCAACGGTATCGGTGAGCTGATTCGTATCAACCAACAGCGCTGGAAAAAAACCCTTGCCGTGGAGATCAGCTACAGCCTGGAGGGCCATAACGTTCATTTCGACCTGCTGATGTTGTTCACCGAAGACTCGGTCGAGCTGCTCTCGCATAAACTTGCTTATCTGATGAGCTGACCATGAACAACAACATCGATCTCAAAGAACTGCACTGGATGCTGACCATTACCCAGAACATCGACGTGGGGCTGGTGGTGCTCGATCGCGATTACCGGGTGCAGCTGTGGAACACCTTCATGGAGAACCGCACCGGCGTGTTGCCTGACAAAGCGGCCAACCAGTCGTTTTTCAAACTGTTCCCGGAGGTCAACGAGCGCTGGTTCAGCAAGAAAATCGAAAGCGTCGTCACCCTGGGTACGCCGGCCTTCACTATCTGGGAGCAACGCCCTTACCTGGTACGGTTCAAGAACTACCAGCCGATCACCGGCCAGGAAGATTTCATGTACCAGAACACCACGCTGTTCCCGCTGCGCTCGACCACCAGCGAAATCAGCCATATCTGTCTGGTGATCTACGACGTCACTGACGTGGCCACCAACCGCCATCAGTTGCAGGCGGCCAACAACGCCCTGCTGGAGCTGTCCAGCACCGACCGCCTGACCGGCCTGTTCAACCGCGGCCACTGGGAAGAGGTGCTGAAGAACGAATACGCCCGGCATTGCCGCTATGACTCCCAGGCCACCCTGGTGATGTTCGACATCGACCACTTCAAGCGGGTCAACGATACCTACGGCCACCAGATGGGCGACAAAGTCATCCAGCGCGTGGCTGAGGTGACTCGCCAACTTGCGCGCACCGCCGATATCGCCGGCCGCTACGGCGGTGAAGAATTCGTCGTGCTGTTGCCCGATACCGACAAGGCCGGCGGGAAGATTTTTGCCGAGCGTTTGCGCCAGGCCATCGAGGCTCAGGAGATGAGTCACGAGGGCCAAGTGATCCGTTGCACCATCAGTCTGGGGGTGGCGGATCTGTCGCAACCGACCGCCGAGTACAAAACCTTGATCGAATGGGCGGATCAGGCCCTGTATAGCTCGAAGAAAAACGGCCGCAATCAGGTCACAGTCCACGAATAATGGCGGGGAACGCCCGATCTTGAGCACGATTCAGCTTTTTTTCATGATGCAGTGCTCAATCGGCGATGTCCTAAATCCACAATGGCGGCAAGCAGCTAGTATGTGGTCGTTCACCCAGTGTCAGGAGCCAGGTCCTAGCATGGAGTGCGAAGAGGCACTGGGAGAACACTTGATTGGATACCTGCGAGGTCGCCCGACTTCGCAAGCCGGGCATTTCGCCTTCTGCGATGTGTCGGCACGTTGAGTCATGTCTGCTAGGATCGCGATTTTGCGCTGACCTTCAGGGACATCATGCGACCCACTTCTACCCTTACCGTTACCCCTGTCGACCAGCCTCTGGTCGGACGTGTCAGCCCGCCTGGCTCGAAATCCATCACCAACCGCGCCTTGTTGCTGGCCGGTCTGGCCAAGGGCACCAGCCGCCTGAGCGGCGCGCTCAAGAGCGATGACACCCGGGTCATGTCCGAAGCCCTGCGTCTGATGGGCGTGCAGGTCGACGAGCCGGACGACAGCACTTTCGTGGTCACCAGCAGCGGCCACTGGCAGGCCCCGCAACAGGCGCTGTTCCTTGGTAACGCCGGTACCGCCACACGTTTCCTCACCGCCGCCCTGGCCAACTTCGAAGGCGAGTTCGTCGTCGATGGCGACGAATACATGCGCAAGCGCCCGATCGGCCCGCTGGTCGATGCCCTGCAACGCATGGGCGTGGACGTCAGCGCGCCGAGCGGCTGCCCACCGGTGACCGTCAAGGGCCTGGGTGGCCTGGCTGGCGGGCGTATCGAGATCGATGGCGGCCTGTCCAGCCAGTACGTCTCGGCCCTGCTGATGGCCGCTGCCTGCGCCAAGGGCCCGATCGACGTGGCCCTGACCGGCAGCGAAATCGGCGCCCGTGGCTATGTCGACCTGACGCTGGCCGCCATGCAGGCCTTCGGTGCGCAAGTCCAGGCTCTGGACAACGGCACCTGGCGCGTTGCCCCGACCGGGTATCAGGCCACGGACTTTCATATCGAACCGGACGCTTCGGCCGCCACCTACCTGTGGGCGGCCCAGGCCCTGACCGGTGGCGCCATCGACCTTGGCGTCGCCGCCGAAGACTTCACCCAGCCCGACGCCGAAGCGCGCCTGCTGATCGAGCGTTTCCCGAACATGCCGGCCGTGATCGACGGCTCGCAGATGCAGGACGCCGTGCCGACCCTGGCCGTGCTCGCCGCCTTCAATAACCAGCCGGTACGCTTCATCGGCCTGGCCAACCTGCGGGTTAAAGAGTGTGATCGCGTCTCGGCGCTGTCCCACGGCCTGTGTGCCATCGCTGCGGGCCTGGCCGAAGAGCAGGGCGACGACCTGTTGGTCCACGCCAATCCGGCCCTGGCCGGGCAGACCGTCGATGCCCTGATCGACACCCACGCCGACCATCGCATCGCCATGTGCTTCGCCCTGGCCGGCCTGAAGATCGCCGGGATCCGCATTCAGGATCCGGACTGCGTCGGCAAGACCTACCCCGGCTACTGGGACGCCCTGGGCTCCCTGGGCGTACAGACTCAGCGTAAGGACTAAACCATGAGCCCGGCACTGCCTCCCGAACTGCTCGCTCGCGCCCAGGCCCTGATTGATCGCGGCGGGCGGCGCCTGCTGGGTATCGTCGGCACGCCCGGGTCGGGCAAATCCACCCTGGCCCAGCTGCTCGCCGATGCTCTTGGCGAGCAGGCGGTGGTGGTGCCCATGGACGGCTTCCACCTGGCCAACCGCGAACTGGCCCGCCTGGGCCGGGCTGCGCGCAAGGGCGCCCCGGACACCTTCGATGTCGGCGGCTACCGCGCGTTGTTGGCACGTCTGAAGCAACAGCAACAGGACGAAACGATCTATGCGCCGCTGTTTCAGCGCGAAATCGAAGAGTCCATTGCCGGCGCCATCACCATCCTGCCCCAGACCCGGCTGGTCATCAGCGAAGGCAATTACCTGCTGCTCTCACACGGGCCGTGGGCCTCGATCGCGCCGATTTTTGATGAGTGCTGGTTTGTGTCAGTAAGTGTCGAAGAGCGTCACTCACGCTTGATGGAGCGGCATCAGCAGTTCGGGCGCAGTGAAGAGGCGGCGAGGGCGTGGATTGACTCGACCGATGAGCCGAATGCGCGGTTGATCGAAGGGGATCGGGACAGGGCGGATTGGGTGGTTGAGTGGCGTTAGAAGATTCCGTTCTGTTTACGATGCCGGCGGATTACTTCAACCTTTCAGTCGCTTTGCGATAAGCCTCTTCGCCTTCGCGCTTGCCGACTTCATGGTCGATGACCTGATATACAAGGCGATAGCCGCTGCTGCGCAGCTTCAGCTTGTAGCAGTCTGGCAATGAATGCAGGCGATTGGCCTCAATACGCGGGTTAAGCAAAATCTCGGACAGTTTCTTCTTGAGTTGCTGCCGGACTGTATCCCCTAGTTTGTGCCACTCCTTTAGCGCTCTGGCATCGAATTCAAGGCTATAGGTCATCCAACGAAACCTTTACCCGTTGCGGATGAGCCAGGCGTTCGCGAACTGTCGCCACCAGCGCTTCGTCTTCTGGCGTCATCAGTACGGGCCGAAAGGGCAACTGACCACTATCAGCCACGTATTGCAGGGCCTGGCGCATCAGTTCGGAAGGGGTTACGCCGAGTCGATCCAGTTCGCGATAAGCGCGAGCTTTCAGGTCGTCGTCGATGCGGATGTTGATCGAGGCCATGGAAAAATACCTGTAATGACAAACGTCGTTACGATGGCAAGATTTTTGGGATTTCGCAATAGAACAGGCCATAGGAATGCGATCTTGTTGTGCCTTCAGTGCAGGTGTTTTTGGACTGGCCAGGGTGAGCCAGGAAGAAGGGCAGGATATCTCTTTAAAAAAGCGCTGAGAGGTAACTATATGTGTACAGATTCAGGGGCAGGGTCGACATAGGTACATGTCCACGGTGAGTATCCAAATTGGCTAAAGGGTAGTTGCCTATTTGATGACTATCCGACGATGCTACGTACCGGCTACTGCACCCCTTCGCGAATGAATTCCCACAATACCCAGCCAGCGCTGCCCAGCCCGACCAAGGGCCATCCCCCTGCGCAACCTATCCCCCATTCCACAGTCCATTGCGCATCCATTCAAACCGATGAACCCCCAACCATGAGCCGTTTCCAACAGATTTGCGCCAACCCGCAGGGCCGGGACTTTGCCGTGGGGGACATTCACGGGCATTTCAGCCGCTTGCAGACAGCGCTGACGGCGGTGGGGTTTGATGCGGCAGTGGACCGGCTGTTCAGCGTCGGTGATCTGGTGGATCGCGGGCCGCAGAGTGCGCAGTGCCTGGAGTGGTTGGCGCAGCCGTGGTTCTTTGCCGTACAGGGTAATCACGAGGCGCTGGCCATTCAGCATGTGCAGGGGCGGATCGCCGATTACCGCCTGTATATGGCCAGTGGCGGCGCCTGGTTTCTCGACCTGACGCCTCAGGCCCAGCGCCTGTATGCCGAGCGCTTTGCGCAGATGCCGATTGCCCTGCAGGTCGAGACCGCTGAAGGCCCTGTAGGCCTGGTTCATGCCAATTGCCCGCTGCCCAGTTGGGCGCTGTTGCGCGACACCTTGTTGGGCCATCTGCCGGGGCTGGAGCGGGCTGAAGAGGTGTGCCAGTGGTCCCGCGAGCGTCAGCGCAGTCAGGATGCCAGCGGTATTCCCGATCTGCGCGCCATGGTGGTCGGTCACACTCATCTACCCAATCCGGATGTGCTGGGCAATGTCTTTCATATCGATACGGGTGGCTGGCGTTCTGATGGGCGTGGGCGGTTCACGCTGCTGGATCTGGCGACCCTGACCTTTGCGTTGGACGCCGTCTGAAAATCATAAGATTGATCGACCCTGTAGACGATCCGGGTGCTCCAACCCTGATACGCCTGCATCCCGCCACGCTGCCCCGAAGAGGGGTTCCCAGTTTGTCCGGCTCTCCATTTTCAATCCGTTCGGCAATAACCTTCAGGATTCGTGAAGCGGTCGCGTTGCCGAGGTAGTCAAAATCGTCTTGAACGTCTGGATGGAACGTAACAACCCAAGCCATCCTTATTCCTTAGACGCGTATCGCGCTTGCATGTCACTCAGGGAGATGGCTTTGGTTTTATCAAAAGTACTGAGCCGTTCACGAGCGACAGCGTCTACGCGCAAATCATCAAGCTCATCCAATAGCTCTTGATAGGCGTCCACATTGATGATGACAGCCGCTGGCTCGTTGTCTTTGAAGATAACCAGGCGCTCTGTTGCTCGACTGGAAACTTCCTTCAGGCGAGCGCTAAAGGTTCTTACCATCGTAGTGACTGATACGGCTTGATCAGCTCGGTCCAGAAGCGCTGACATGTTTTTTCTCCAGCTCGGGATGCTATAGCACACAAATTCTACGTATTTAGATGCGCGTTAAAACACGCATTATGATGCGTGCTATAGACCGATTCCGATATATCGAAAAGTCAGCGTTCTGGCCAGCCTGTTTCTACAAGGTGGCCATCGGCTAATCAGCTAAAGCCCCTTGCGCCTTATTTTGCAATCGGATCCAACCCACTGGCCTTGATCGCCTTCGCCGCTTCTTGCGACGCCAGGAAATCCAGCAGTTGGCGGGCCTGTTCGGGGTGGGTGGTGCGGCTGACGATGCCGCCGGTGTAAAGGGTCATCTGTTGGGCTTGATCGGGGATCAGGCCGACGATGTCGATGCCTTCCACCGGCTTGAGTTCGCTTAGCTGCTGGAAGCCGATCTGTGCTTCGCCACGGGCGACGACTTCACCCACGGGCGTGGCCGGAATCATCTTGCTCTTGTCCTTGAGGCGGTCGCCGATGTGCATCTGGTTGAACAGCACTCGGGACAGGTAAACGCCGCTGGCACTGTCGGAATAGGCGATGCTCTTGGCGTCGAGCAGGGTCTGCTTGAAGGCTTCCATGGTGCTGATATCGGGTTTCGGATCACCGTGGCGGATGGCCATGGCGATATAGGACTTGCCCAGTTCGACGCGGCTTTTCGGGTCGACCAGGCCGTCCTTGATCAGCCGGTCCAGAGCGCTGCTGACCATCAGCACCACATCGGCCGGCTCCTTGCGCGCCAGGCGGTTGGGGATGGCCTGGGGCGTGGCGCCCATGGACGGCGCGGCCTGGGCCACCAGACGCACGCCGGTGCGTTGTTCGTAATCGGCACTCAGGGTCTGGAAGGCGGACATGATGCCGCCAGAGCTCAAGATGACCAGTTCGACGGGTTTCGGGGCTGTAGCGGCATTGACGAAAGCCGCAGGTACCAAGGTGATTGCAGCGCCGAGCAAAAAGGGAAGCAGTTTTTTCATGTGAACAAGAGCCTGACTGTGAAAGGAACGCGGGGGCGATTATGTGGCAAAGTCGCCTCGGGTGTACGGATATCGAAAATGCAGACAATAGCCGCGTTACAGAGCAAGGCAGCAGAGTCATTTCACTGAGCTAAGTTTCATGAAACCTGCGCCGCCCGTTCAGCGGTACGGGGTTTCACCGCTCGTCGCTTGTGGCCTCAGCCCACGGGCAGCGATGCCACACTGCCTGTAAAGGGGAATCGGACTCCCCGGCCCAGGACCTGCCAATGATCGATGATCATTTCCCAGGGGCCTCGTGCAGTATTCATGGTCGTTCGCGTGTAGATGAAAGTTCAGAGCGCCCGGTTTCACCCAGCCCGGCCAGACCCGATCCGGCGGCGGCAGCCATCCCCGCAATACCTCTTCCCGCCGACCGGACTGCCTGGCCAGGGCCGCGCATTGCCATTTTGTTATGCACCTACAATGGTGGGTCCTTCCTTGAGCAGCAGTTGCAGTCGATCCAGCGCCAGAGCTGGCCGAACTGGCAAGTGGTGGTGTCCGACGACGGCTCGAGCGACAGCACTCTGGATATTGTCAGGCGCTACCAACAGGCCTGGGGGCAGGAGCGATTGCGGCTATATGCCGGGCCTCGTCGTGGGTTTGCGCATAATTTCATGTCGGTCACCTGCCGCGCCGATATCGACGCCGATGCTTATGCCTGGTGCGATCAGGACGATATCTGGCGCGAAAACAAACTGCAGGTCGCCGTGGCCTGGCTGCGGGGTATTGCTGCCGGAACGCCGGCGCTGTATCTGGGGCGCACCGAACTGTTCAGCGAGGCCGAGCAATCATTGGGTTATTCGCCGCTGTTCCGCCGCCCGCCCTCGTTCGCCAACGCCCTGGTGCAGAGCATTGGCGGTGGCAACACCATGGTCTTCAACCGCACGGCCTGCCAGCTGCTGCGCTTGAGCGGCAGCTGCCAGGCGATCGTGTCCCATGACTGGTGGGCCTATCTGCTGGTCTCCGGCGTCGGTGGTCAGGTGCGTTACGACGCTACGCCCTACGTACTGTATCGCCAGCATGGCGGCAATCTGGTCGGCGCCAACGCCAGCTGGACGGCCCGCTGGGTGCGCCTGCGCATGCTGTTTCAGGGCCGCTTCAAGAACTGGAACAGCATCAACATCGAAGGCCTCGAGCGCCTCGAACAACAACTGACCCCCAGCAACCGCCAACGCCTGGAGACCTTCAAGCGCCTGCGTCACCAAGGGCTGGTGCTGCGGCTGTTCAACCTGCTGCGTTGCGGGGTGTATCGGCAGACGGTTCTGGGCAATATCGGCCTGGTGGTGGCGGTGGTTTTGAAGCGGCTGTGAAGGAGGCCAGATTGCTTCGTTGTTAAAATCTGAGTACGATTGGATTTCGAAGCGACTGACCGGATGAGATTGAGCGCTTCCCAGCGGCCTGGCCGTACTCGCGCAAGGCGGGTCGAAAGTGGTGTCCGGATCTGCTTTACCCAATACGAAAAAAGGTGCCCTGACCGGCACCTTTTTTCGTTTCAGCGCCGCGTTGCCGTGGGTTGATTTAAATAGATTTTGCCGCACAGTAAAACGAAGGCTATTGAGCCTTTCAGGTTTGGGCTGCGGCAGTCATCTTCGTGATACGCACTTTCGACCACCAAGTTCAAATCCTGCCATTGACGCCGTTCCTTGGACGCTCGACGTACTTCAAAAAAAACGTGGTAAGGGCCAGCCGGGTCATTGATGCTGATCGAGTAACACCAGTTGCGTTGAGCCGCTGTCTCCCAGACCCTGGCTTTGGGGTGTTCAAGGCTTTTTATCAGTTTCGGCAGACCATGAGACAGCTGGTATCGAATAGAACAGAACGAGCGTGGGCGAGGTGTATGTATATCTATGATCGGTGTCCCTGAAATATGTCCTACAGGATCATAAGCCTTGCTGAAACAATGAGTTGAAAATGTGACATGCACACGTAGCTCGCGCTTGGCCAGCGTGCTGTTTACGAGGAAAGTGAAGGGTTCTAGGTGCGTGAGGTCGTAGGTTTCTGCGCCGATGGACAGCGACGAAAAATAGGGCATGGACGCTCGCAGGTTTTCTAAGAGGCGCCATCTTATTCTGAAAAGAATATTTCGCAGATAATGCCCACTTGCCACCCCTACCGTCCGGCGTAACCATTTGTGTATCAAGAGGTTGCAGGCCTAATCTGCAAGCTGGTCAAAACCCCGTCACTGGCACAATGAACACAACCACTGAAACCGATATTTCCGGTCTCAGGTGTTACGACAAGGTTGTCGATGCTGTCACCTACACCGTTCCGCGCGGCATCACCCGGGAAGCCAGGGGCCGTGTGTGGATTGTGCGAGTCCTGAAAAACAAAGAGCCGCTGGTACACGCCCGCTTTACCGATGCGCGCTTTGGCGGTACGCGTCGGGCGCTGGACGCGGCCATCATTCACTTGCTGCACAGCGGCCTGGCCTGGCGCAGTGAGGACGTCCTGTCGCTGAACGAACGCGCCGTGGTGCACTGGCGCAAGCGCAGCGGGGTGGGTTTGTGTGCGGTGGCGTATGTCAGTCGCACGGCCGAGGATCGGGCCCATGCCGGAAGGGGAGAAACTCTGTTTCTGGCGACGTTCCGGCGCATCGCCAGCGGGCGCGGAATGGACAAGTTTCGCGGCAAGTTGATCGAGGTCCTGGAGCTGGCCTATGCGCTCAATCATGACGGCGAAAAAGCGCCTTATGCCGAGCAGAAAAAGCTGCGTCGCGAGGCGGATAAAGTGCTTGAAAGTGAAGCCTTTGAGCGCTTTCTGGAGGCCGGTCAGCGCAAGGTCGATCAAATCGTCGTGACCGAGTATCTGGATGCTGTCGAACCGCCATAAACGCCTCAAGTAACGGGCTGCGCAGCCGATGTTTCAAGCTTGACATCCTCCCCTCCCTCTCGGCCTGCTACGCAGGGCCTCGCCAGACAAGCTGGAAAGGAAGCGGATTCCTACCGTGTTTAGCCCGTTAGGGCTAACTCACCTCGCTGGGTTCCTGCTGCTGACGGCCTTACAGCACCATTCACTTCACAGGCGAACCGGGCATGTCCTGCCCTTAAAACATTGATCGCACCAACAACGTCGGCGTTATCCTCGAAACCACATTCGACACACCGGAACTGGGCCTGTGTCTGCCGGTTATCCTTGCAGACATGCCCACAGCATGGGCAGGTCTGGCTCGTATAGTGCGGTGCAACTGCAACGAGGTATCCGCCCTTCCACGCCAATTTGTAGTCCAGTTGCCGACGAAACTCGAACCAACCCTGATCGAGAATCGCTTTGTTCAGACCTGACTTGGCCCGAACATTCCTGCCTGGTTGCTCACTGCCCCCTGCCGATGACTTGGACATATTGCGAACCTGCAAGTCCTCGACACAGACCATCGCGTGGTTTTTGCTGATGCTGGACGTGGTTTTGTGCAGGTAGTCGCGGCGAGCGTTACCGATATGGCTGTGAATGCGCTGAACACGGGCTTTTGCTCGTTTCCAATTACGGCTGAATTTGGTTTTTCGGCTCATCGCCAGCTCCATATCTTTGAGCGCATGTTGCAGCGGGTGTACAGGGGCCTCTTTCAACCAGGGTGTTTCTGAGCCGTTGCGCCAAGCGGTGAGTCTTTTTGCCATCGCTACATAGCCGATGAATGTGTTCCCCGCTTCATGATTTTCCTTCTGCAATGCCAATGCCTTATTGAACACAAAGCGGCATGCCCCGCAGAAGCGGCGCATATCACGCTGCTGGTCGCCGGTTGGCATGAGTTCGAATTTAAAGGCTTGGAGTCGTTGCATAACCTCCATGATAGTCTTGGCCTATGACGAAAAAAAATGATATTCGGCACGGCAGACACTGCGTATTCCTGATGCATGTGCATTTGGTCTTCGTAACCAAATACAGGCGCGAGGTATTCACCAAGGTGATACTGGATGACCTGCGACACATCTTCACGGGTGTCTGCATAGACTTTGGGGCTGAACTGGTGGAGTTCGATGGAGAGGACGACCACGTTCACCTGTTGGTTAACTACCCACCAAAGGTTGCGGTATCGACACTGGTTAACAGCTTGAAAGGCGTTTCCAGCAGAATGATCCGTAAGGAGCATTACCCAAGCATCCGTCAGAAGCTATGGGGCGGCGCACTCTGGTCGCCCAGCTATTTTGCGGGTAGCTGCGGTGGAGCCCCCATCGAAATTATTCGCCAGTATATTGAGCAGCAGAAGACACCGCATTAACCCACCAAGGCAAGGGACGGCTATGCCGTGCGCGCTATCCTTCCCCGCCCTGAAGGGCGAGGTTTGCCGCGCACTGGATCAGTAAATGCCAATTTCGAAAAAGAAATGAGCTATCGGGCAGCCGATCTTGTGGGGCGCTCCCTGGAAGATCTGGTGCCGGCCCACGTCAAGCAACTGGATTTTTTCCAGCGCCTGAAAATGGCCCTCAGCCGCGGCGAACACCTCAATGGTGCCGTACGTCTGCTGCGCGGCAACGGCGACGAAGCCTGGCTGCGTTCGATCCTGCAACCGGTGCGCGACAGCAATGGGCGGGTGAAGTCCTTCACCCTGCACTCCAGCGATCTGACCCGCACCATCGAAAGCTCCCGCGAACACGAAAACCTGATCGCTGCACTGCAACGCTCCACCGCCGTCATCGAATTCAACTTGGACGGCATCGTGCTGGACGCCAACTCGCGCTTCCTCGGCGCCGTGGGTTACTCGCTGGAACAGGTCAAGGGCAAGCATCACCAGATGTTCTGCGAAGCGCAGGAATACAACTCGGCGGCCTACCAGACTTTCTGGGAAAAACTGCGCCGTGGCGAGTTCGTCACCGGCCGCTTCAAACGCGTCGACAGCCGTGGCCATACCGTCTGGCTGGAGGCGTCCTACAACCCGATTTCCGATGCCCATGACCGCCTGTACAAAGTGGTCAAGTTCGCCACCGTCATCACCGACCAGGTCAACCGCGAAAACGCTGTGGCCGATGCCGCGAATATTGCCTTCAGCACCTCGCAGCAGACTGATGGCACCGCGCAGAAGGGCGCCGGTGTGATTCAGGAAACCGTCGACGTCATGCGCGAACTGACCCAGCACATGGAACAGGCCGCCGAGAGTATCGCCGCCCTCGACAAGCAGTCGCAGATCATTGGCTCGATCATCAGCAGCATCAGTAGCATCGCCGACCAGACCAATCTGCTGGCTCTCAACGCCGCCATCGAAGCAGCCCGTGCCGGTGAGCAGGGCCGCGGTTTTGCCGTGGTTGCCGACGAAGTCCGGCAACTGGCCTCGCGTACCAGCAAGGCCACCGAAGAAATCGTCGGTGTCGTGGCACAGAACCAGAAACTGGCCGAACAGGCAGTAGCGATCATCGTCAATGGCAAGCAACAGGCGCAGCAAGGCCTGGACCTGGCCAGCCAGGCGGGCTCGGTGATCGTCGATATTCAGGACGGCGCGCAGCGTGTGGTCAGTGCCGTAGGGCAGTTCGCCAATCAGCTGTCGAGTTAAGGGCGGGATTTTGAAGCGAGGGGTTTTGCGCAGGCAAAATTAAGCCCGGCAAAAGCCGGGCTGGAGGGACAAGCGCCTGGGGATCAGCTCAGGCGGTTAGCACCAACGCGATCAGCACCATCAGCAGCGACGCGGTTTGCACCGACACGGTCAGCACCATCAGCACCATCAGCAGCAACACGGTTAGCGCCAACACGGTCAGCACCGTCAGCGGCTACGCGGTTAGCACCAACGCGATCAGCACCATCAGCGGCGACGCGGTTTGCACCTACATGGTCAGCGCCGTTTTCGGCAACGACCTGGGCGTTCAGTTGATCGTGGCCAGTGATGGCTGGAAGAGCGAAGGCGCTGGAAGCCAGAACAGAGAAGGCCAGGCCGAAGATCAGTTTGGAAGTTTTCATGGTGGTTGCTCCAGATCGGTTAGAAGTTGTTGTTAACTCGGTATGGAGGTAATGCTACGCCGCTGGGATTTATTAAGAAGTCAATGCGATTGGTACCGATCATTGCTGAAATTGATAGTTGTTTAGGGAACGAATTGTGGGGTGAATTCTGTGAGCGAATTCATTCGCGAAGGCATTCCAGGCGATGAATATCTCTCGAATGTACGGCGTTTTTCAAGGTAGTTGTCGCGTCGGCGGTGTTGCTATGCCACTTTCACGATCACGCTGAGCTCCCTTTCAGGATTTAGATAGACCGTTCCGATCGGACTCCAATTGCGTGTTTCAGCGGACCATCGTTCAGGCTTTTTCTCTCGGGCGAGTCGGTAAACATCATGACGGCGGGCAAGTATTTCCTTGTCCTTGCCGTCATGCCGCTGGGTCGGTGTGACGAAGCGGATTCGGCTATGGCGATGCACTGTGTTGTACCAAGTCATGAAGTCTCTGACCCAGGTACGCGCCTCGTCCAGGCCTCCAAACCCATTCACGGGCCATTGCGGACAATATTTCAACGTCCTGAACAGCGACTCCGAATAGGGGTTGTCGTTGCTGACGCGTGGCCGTCCCCGCGAAGGTGTTATTCCCAAATCGTGCATTTTGGACAGAAGCGTCACCGACTTCATGGGCGCTCCATTATCCGAGTGCAGCACCAACGGTTGGCGCCAGCACTGCTCCTGGGTCACGCTTCGTTGCAGTAACGCTGCTGCCTTTTCCCCGCTTTCTGCTTCGTAGACCTCCCAGCCCACGGCTTTGCGGCTGTAAATATCCTCAATCAGGTAGAGGTAGTAAAACTGCCCGCGAACCGGCGAGGGTAAGTAGGTGATGTCCCATGACCACACCTGATTGGCCGATGTTGCTGCATACGTCGTGGGGGTTGCACGGTGCTGTGGACGTTTGGCGCGCGAGCGATGCTGTTGCTGACCTGCCGTGTGCAACACCCGGTAAAAAGTAGCTTCCGAGGCCAGATAGCGTCCCTCATCAGCCAGCTGCGGCACGATCTGGCTCGGTGGCAGATGCGCATAAGCCTTGCTGCTGCACAGCGTCACGATACCTTGGCGCTCCAGCTCGCTGAGTGCATTACGGGGTGTTGGCCTGAGCGTCGTGGTGCGCCCATCGGCAAGGACTTCCAGCGGCAAGCTCCAGCGCTGCAAAGTTCTCAGGGAAATGCCGACTTCCTGACAAGCAGGCGCCCTTCGGGCGCCCGCGGTAATGGCTTCATTGAGCCAACTCACGAGTAAATACCGTTCTGGCAACAAGGTCAGCTGTCCTCGTCGTCGTTCCCCCAGTAGGCATTGAGCTTTTTTCGCAGTACCAACAAGGCTGCTGTTTCAGCCAGCGCCGCGTCTTTACGTCGCAACTCACGCTCCAGAACACGGATACGATTTTTATCCTCGCGCGCTTGTCCAACCTCTGCTTTTTTAGCGGTCGGCTGATTAGAGCTGTTGATGATAAACGCGTTACGCCAGGCCGCAATTTGCTCGGGAAAAATTCCCTTGCGACGGCAGTACTCGCCCAGCTCCAGCTCAGACAGGGGCGATGTTTCGATGATCACCGTCAGTTTGGATTCGGCTGACCAATTCTCCGACGGTTGCTTAGTTTCGGACAATTGAGTTCCTTGCGCCGCAGCTTGTTTGCGCCATTGATAGAGAGAAACATCGCTGCACCCCTCACGCCGTGAGACCTCTTTTACAGAGAGACTCAGGGGCGGGAGCATCATTCTCAGCAGTGATGCTTTTCGTTCGGGTGAGTAGAAAGACATGACCATACTCTTGCCGCCCCCGGAATGCGTTTAAGAATTCGCAGAGGCGACAACTATCCTGACACCGGGGGTGTACCCGCCCCTTCGCGGATAAATCCGCTCCACAGGCCTGTACGCGCCGGTTCTCTGCGCTTGCCGATATCAAAATGGGTGCTGGAAGCTTGTCCAGATCCAGGTAGCCCGGCAGCACCCCGTCATCGAGACATTTCCCAAGCTCTTTTGAGAATCCCCCTACAGAGCCATCCGTTGCTTTCGTTTAGCGTCCTTCACCTTGCCGTGGCCGGTGCCGTTTTTCGGTCTCCAGGTTACGGAGACGCCGCTAAACCAAAGAATCAGGATGATGGAAATGACTGCACCTTTGCACCCCGTGTACACCAACGAAGTCACCCCGGACTACCTGCGCACGCTGGACCAATTGCCGTTCACAGAGCAAGAACTGGCAGGGTTCAGCGAAGAAGCCCTGATCCGGGTTCGTCAACGGCAGGCTTACTGTAAGGCCCACCCTCCTACAGGTATTTGTCGATTTGCGACCGCAGGCAGCCAGACGCGTGACGGCGGTGTGATCCAGCAGGCAACAACGCGACTGACGATCACCTTGAATGACAAGCAGAAAGCAGGCGTCGCGCAGGTAGGTGATTGTGTGGTGTATAGCGATGGCCGCACCGCACAGATCGTGACCGGGTCGGGCAAAGACAACAGCCACTTCGCGCTGGTTGGCAGCCTGCTATGTAATGGCGACCGGATCATCAATACGCCACAAAGCGTTGCGTATTGCGTACTGCGTGATGGCATAGCGAAGGCCGAGGACTTTCTGCCCGAGGGCATAAGCCATGCCTGAAGGTTTTTTTATTCGCCTGGGAGACAAGACAGAATGCGGCGGGGAGGTCCTGCAGGGCGATGAACGCGTCATGATGTATGGCATTGAGCATGCCCGCGAAGGTGATCGGGTGAGCTGTGGCAAGGACGGCAAGATTTATGAAATTACCGGTGGTGTTCCCTTTTACATCAGTCACGGCAAACAAGTGGCGGGCACGCTGGACAGCTACAGCACCTGCCCCTGTCGGGCGAAATTGATTGGATCTTCGCATCTGGGGTCATACATCAAGGAAGACGATTACGCGCCGCCGCGAGCCAGTCGGGCTGCCGCCTCACCGGCGCGCCAAGCGGATACCCGCCACGAATCAGCCTATCGGGCACCTGAGTCGCAAACTGCGCCTTCTGCCGGCCCCTCGCCTGGCTCACTCACTCCGGCCACCCCGGCATCGCTGACCCCCGAGCTGATCGCGGTCGCTGGCAGCCAGCATGACAGCGGCTCCGGCAACAAGATGATGTTCATCGCCCAGGCCGTGCGCGAACTGGCCGAATTCCGGTACGACAACCCCGGCATGGCGCGCACGCTGGTGGTGTTCACCCCGGCCTACAACGACGCCATGCTTAGCGCAGCACGGGCGTCTGCCGACCACTACGACGCAGGCTTCATCACCGTCAGCAACGCCCAGGAACTGATCGACTACCTGAACCAGGGCAAAAACCGCGAACAATCGCCCATCAAGCACCTGTCCTTATTCAGCCATGGCATACCGCATCAGATTGCCTTTGGTTATGAACTGGCCGGAGGCTATCGGCTGGCTCTTAATGTACTGAATTACAGAGAAATCTCGCCCTCGGCTTTCTCCAGTACGGCACGGCTGGACAGCTATGCCTGTCGCACCGGCATGGGCAACCGCTCCGAGTTTCCTGTCGAAGATGGCATTCAGTTTTTCCCGCAGACCAATGAAAGTCTGGCGCAGTTGCTGGCTGATCATTTGCGGATCAAGGTGAGGGCGTTTGTTCGGCGTTCGGATTACAAAAATACCTGGGGGTCGTTTAGAGATCGGCAGCGGAGTAAGTCGTGTCAGGCTAATGGTAGTGCAGTGCCACACGAGAAGTGGTGTGAGGAATGGAAAAAGTTGGAAGTCGAGCGCGATAAATACGATAACAACTTAGACTTTACCTACCAGGCCGCAGGTGCCACCAAACCCGTGATTTCGGGCGATACACCCGTTGGTGCACCGGGAGGTCACCTTGAGTTTCTGCCGAAGTAAGAGTTTATGGCCTGCAATAATCATATTCTCGCCGCTACTGCTGATCGCGGCCAACTACGGATTGAAGACAATGACAAGTGTATACAATCGTGACTTTGGCAATGGTGTAATTGTTTACGCAGACGATTTTGTAAAAACGGGTAAATGGGTCTTCGACTGCAGCAACTCCCGCTTGATCAGTAGGCAACCACTCGCGGCGCCCATAGAAGAGCTTAAAAAATCCGACAGGCTTACTGTTGGTAAAATGTATTCTCTGAGCGATGCTGACGAGGAGCAGGCAAAGGTAGCGATCAAGGCAGTAATGGGGGGCGAAGGCTGGTACAAAAAACTATATTACCGCTACTCCCGTCTGGGTGAAAGTAACGATCTAAATTTACATGTTTTTGATTTGCTCGCCTGGCATGATGGTCGATCATGGGCGTTGAGCGTCGAGCAGTGGTTTGATAGAAAAAATAGATTCAACTTCGAGATAGTTGCTGAGCCCTACGACCCCGAAACCTATATGGATTATGCCAGGTCATTGCAGGCTGCCGCCAAGAGCTGTCCTATTCCACAGTGAAAGCATCCATCAGTTGAGCTGTAAGTGCGCGTGGGAGGCTGCTTGCCAAGTGTGGGAGCCTCCTTGGAGGCGATCAAGTGCGTAGCGCCCGCAATGGTATCGGTGCCTGACCTGGCGCCATCGTCAGCAAGCCGGCTCCCACGAGATCTCACTCCAGTTTTCTATAACAGAGGAACGAAAGTCATCCGTCCATCGACCTCACGAATGACGGAGATCACTCGTAGCGCCGGGTTGTATTCGCTGCATTATGGGGATAGATATTCAACAGATATCTTAGGAGGCCCTGCCATGCCACTCATTGATAAAAGCGAGTCGTTTCTTCTGAACTTTCGCAGTCAAGATACGCCCACCGGTATCAGCAGTGCGACCTTCAGGATGTTGATGAAACGAACTGGCTTGAACCGCACAGAAATTGCCCACCTTGCCCTGCGCCAGATGGCCAACCAGTATCTGCCACATTATGAGATGGACAACGGGCCGCTGACTGCCAAGCAAAGCGCCGTCATTCGTGCTCATAGCACTGCCTCGAATACGCCTGACGAAAGCTTTTCTGAAGGGCTGTTTGATTGAGGCGCGCAGAGCATGGTCAGTCGCCGTAGGGCAATTTGCCAACCACTATCGAGTTGAGGGCAGGGCTCTGAGACGCGGTTTTTCGCAGGCAAAATTAAGCCCGGCAAAAGCCGGGCTGGAGGGACAAGCGCCTGGGGATCAGCTCAGGCGGTTTGCACCGATGTGGTCAGCACCATCAGCGGCGACGCGGTTTGCACCAACGCGGTCAGCACCATCAGCGGCTACGCGGTTTGCACCGACGTGATCCGAACCGTTTTCAGCAACGCGGTTTGCGCCAACACGATCAGCACCATCAGCGGCTACGCGGTATGCGCCAACGCGGTCAGCACCATCAGCAGCGACACGGTTAGCACCAACGCGGTCAGCACCGTCAGCGGCTACGCGGTTTGCACCAACGCGATCAGCACCATCAGCAGCGACACGGTTTGCACCTACATGGTCAGCGCCATTTTCGGCAACGACCTGGGCGTTCAGTTGTTCATGACCAGTGATGGCTGGCAGAGCGAAGGCGCTGGAAGCCAGAACAGAGAAGGCCAGGCCGAAGATCAGTTTGGAAGTTTTCATGGTGGTTGCTCCAGATCGGTTAGTTATTAACTCGGTATGGAGCCAATGCTACGCCGCCGGGATTTATTAAGAAGTCAATGCGATTGGTACCTGTCATCGCTGAAATTGATAGTTAACTAACAGCATGATCTGCAATGAAATATCTCCCTGTGAGAGCAGGCTTGCCTGCGAAGGGGCCCGTTCAGCCGACGCCTTTTCAGCGTCTGGCAGGCTGCCTTCGCAAGCAAGCTTGCTCCACAAAATCGATTTGGGCGGTCAGAGAAATTCAAAGAATTATTTAGTCAGAAATGACTAATTATTGAGCTTTTTTCTATATAATAAGTCAAATGTGACTAATTTAGCTTTTGGACAATTACCGCTATGTCTCTCATCCACTTGCTCTACTCGCCAGCAGAGATCGCTCGAGATGTAGGAAAAAACGCCAGGGCAGTGCGTCTCTCGAAAAACCTTTCGCGCAAGACGCTGGCGGAGCTTTCTGGAGTTTCGGAGTCCTCGATCCAACGGTTTGAGGTCGGCGGCTCAATCACTTTGGAGGCCATGATACTCCTGGCTACTGCGCTCGATGAGTTGAAGCCGATCACGGCCCTGTTCAACCCCCACCAGCCCAATTCATATGCAGAGTTGAAGAGCGCTGGACGCAAGCGAGGTACGAAATGATATCGCGCGGCGGTTATCCGAAACTGAAGCGCTTTGACACCCTTGAAGTGACTAAAAACGGTGTGAAAGTAGGGGAGCTTTACAAGGAAGAAGGTAAAGGCATCTATTTCATCTACGACCAGGGCTGGCTGGCGACAGGGTTTAATTTGTCGCCTTTCTCAATGCGTTTTGATGATAAACCCCAGCTTGCCGGGGACGTTGAGCTGTTCGAAGGTCTGCATGGCCCGTTCGCTGACTCCCTTCCTGACGGCTGGGGGATGCTGTTGATGGATCGATTTCTCAACAGCACCTTTGGAGATGGCAAGGCCTACACGGTCACTGCGCTGGATCGTTTGGCGTATATGGGTGATCGAGCCATGGGAGCATTTGAATATCATCCTAAAGCCGATATGGAGAAACTGAGTGGCTCGGTTGATTTAGCCGATCTTTTTGAAGCATCAATCAAGGTATTGGAAGGTGAGACGGCGGCTGTGCTTACCAAACTGCGCCTTGCTGGTGGGTCACCAGGCGGTGCAAGGCCCAAAGCGATTGTTGCGATGTCGCCTGACGGAAAGCATGCCACTTCTGCATTTGAGCGTATTCCCGAGGGCTATGAGCACCGTCTCGTAAAGTTCAGGGCTGACGATGAGCCTGTGCAAACGGGCGCGATTGAATATGCCTACTACCTGATGGCGCGGGAGGCAGGCGTTCAAATGGCAGATTCGAGCCTTTTGAGCCTGATGGCGAACGGCAAACCTGAGCGTTTTTTTTCGACCAGACGCTTTGATCGGCAAGGCGAGAAAAAACTGCACGTCATGACTGTCTCAGCCCTCATGTATGCCAGTTTCAAGGCTCCAACAATGGATTACAGCGAGCTGTTGAAGCTGACCAACGTGCTGACTCGCAGTGCTACGGAAGTTGAAAAAATGGCTCGATTGATGATCTTCAACGCCCTGTCGCATAACCATGATGATCACACCAAGAACTTTGCATTTCTGTGCAATGAGTCCTCACAACCGGGTGAGCAGCCAGCATGGACGCTTGCGCCAGCCTATGACCTGACATTTTCACACGCTCGAGGCGAACACACGACGGCATTCTCCGGCCATGGCAAGGCCACTCGAAAGATCATTCATGAACTGTGCAAAGACTATAAATACCTGCGCCCTGATGAATATATTGCTCAGACGCTGGAAGCTCTTTCGGGATGGCGAGCGGTGTTTGAACGTGTGGATATTCCTCTGCAAGCTGGTGCTGGGATGTTCCGTGTCCTGGAACAGGATCACGAAGCTTTCGAGGACATAAAGAAGCGCCGACGATGACTACTCAGTAGCTGAAAGATGCGATGAAGTAGAGGCCATTACAGTCATCCAGGCAAAATTAAGCCCGGCAAAAGCCGGGCTGGAGGGACAAGCGCCTGGGGATCAGCTCAGGCGGTTTGCACCAATGTGGTCAGCACCATCAGCAGCGACGCGGTTAGCACCAACGCGATCAGCACCATCAGCGGCTACGCGGTTAGCACCAACACGATCAGCACCGTCGGCGGCTACGCGGTTTGCACCAACGCGGTCAGCACCATCAGCGGCGACGCGGTTAGCACCAACGCGGTCAGCACCATCAGCAGCGACGCGGTTTGCACCTACATGGTCAGCGCCGTTTTCGGCAACGACCTGGGCGTTCAGTGGGTCATGACCAGTGATGGCTGGAAGAGCGAAAGCGCTGGAAGCCAGAACAGAGAAGGCCAGGCCGAAGATCAGTTTGGAAGTTTTCATGGTGGTTGCTCCAGATCGGTTAGAAGTTGTTGTTAACTCGGTATGGAGGTAATGCTACGCCGCCGGGATTTATTAAGAAGTCAATGCGATTGGTACCGACCATTGCCGAAATTGATAGTTAACTAACATCCTGATCTGCAATGAAATATCTCCCTGTAGGAGCAGGCTTGCCTGCGAAGGGGCCCGTTCAGCCGACACCCATTCAGAGCCTGACAGGCTGCCTTCGCAAGCAAGCTTGCCCCCACAAAATCGATCTGATCAGCTCGTGAAATAGCCGGTACTCACACCTTGAAATGGCTGACCAACTGCTGCAGCTGATTGCCCAGTCGCGCCAGTTCGATGCTGGAAGCTGCGGTTTCTTCGCTGGCCGAGGCGGTCTGTTCGGAGACGTCGCGCACGTTAAGGATGCTGCGGCTGATCTCCTCGGCCACTGAGCTTTGCTGTTCGGCGGCGGCGGCGATCTGCTGGTTCATGGCCTGGATGCTCGAGACTGTCTGGGTGATGCTGCCCAGAGACGTGCCGGCCTTGCGCGCCAGTTCCACGCTGCTGTCGGTCAGCTCGCGGCTGCTGAGCATGATGCTCGACACCTGGCGGGTACCGTTCTGCAAACCGGCGACCAGGCTTTCGATTTCTTCGGTGGACTGCTGGGTGCGCTGGGCCAGGCCGCGGACTTCGTCGGCGACCACGGCAAAGCCACGTCCGGCTTCCCCGGCGCGGGCGGCTTCGATGGCGGCGTTGAGGGCCAGCAGGTTGGTTTGCTCGGCCACGGCCTTGATCACGTCCATGACCTTGCCGATACGCCCGCTTTCCTGTTCCAGCTCATTCATGGCCACGGCCGAGCGCCCGACCTCATTGGCCAGGCGCTCGATCTGGGCCACCGCCTGGGCGACCACCTGGTCACCGGCGCGCGCCTGCTTATCGGCTTCTGAGGCCGCCTGGGAGGCTTGTTCGGCGTTGCGTGCGACTTCCTGGACGGTGGCCGACATCTCGTGCATGGCGGTGGCCACCTGATCGGTCTCGGTCTTCTGGCTGTTAACGCCGGCGCTGGTCTGCTCGGTCACGGCAGAGAGTTCTTCGGCGGCACTGGCGATCTGGGTGACGCCATCGCGGATGCCGCCGATCAGGTCGCGCAGGGTCGTGCCCATGCGCTGAATGCCTTGTTGCAGCACGCCGATCTCATCCCGGCGAGTCACCTCCAGGGTGTGGCTCAGATCCCCCGAGGCGATGCGCTCGACCACGACCAGAGTGTCCTGCAGCGGCCGGGTGATCTGACGGGTGATCAGTACGGCGGCGAGGATGCCCAGCAACAAGGCCAGTGCGGTGCAGCTCAGTTGCAGGGTGCGGGCCTGGGCAGCGTCCGCATCGCGGGAGGTCAACTGGTTGGTGTACATGTCGCTGCTCAGGCGCGTGATGGTTTCGCCCAGATCGACGGTGACTTGCACCGCCTGAATGATGGCCTGGTTAGTGGCGGTGAAATCCAGCACCGAGCGTCGATAGCTCAGCAACGCAGTTTCCAGTTGCTTGACGGTGTCGGCATGGACATCGCCAAACGTGCTGTTGAGGGGGTCGATGCCCTTGATGGCATTGTCCATCTGGCGAGCGGCGGCCTGTTCGGTGGTGCTGTTGGGGTTGCCGGTGTAGCCGCGCACTTCGTAGCGCACCAGGGCCAGGTCTTCCTTGGCCTTGAGAATGACCTTGAGCATGCCGTAGCGGCGTTCATCGTCGGCGGGCAGGGCCTCGACGTCATCGATGATCTTGCCGATCAGGGCCGCGCCCTTGACCGCATTGACGCCCATTTCCTTACGCGTGGCGGCGTCATTGCGATAAGCCTCGCGCATGGCATTAAGGGCGGTCTGGTAGCGGGTGCTTGCCTCGCCGATCTGCGCCAGTTTCTGAAGGTTTTCCGGGCTGCGCAGTTGTTGTGCGAGGAATTTCTGTTGCGCGACAAACTGCTCCAGAGAGGCCTGAATCAGCGTGCCTTTTTGCTCGTCGCCCTTTTCCACCAGGTATTGCAGGCGGGCACGGCGCAGATGATCCAGGCGGGCGTTGAGTTCGGTGAGGCTGGCCATGCGATCGGTGCGATCGATCATTTTGCTCAGGCTGCTCCAGCCGGTCACGGCCAGGAGAGTGGTCAGTACCAGCACCACGGCAAAGCCGAGGGCCAGTTTGAGCATGACGCTGAGATTCGCGAACCAAGAGTTCATTGCAGTCCTTTGGTAGTCAGCCGCAGAAGATGAATGAGCGTCCTGTTAGTGGGGAGGTTAAAGAGCGCTTATTCCACAAACGGGCAGCTAATGCGGTCATTTAAGAGGGGCGCTAGTCTAGCGCAAATTCGTATAGATGATTATATGAACTAAGCAAAAACATGGCTAAGTGCCACTAAATATCTCTGATAAATGACCTTTTGTCTTGAATGTTTGTGCAATAGGAAGGAAAAACCCGGCGCAAGGCCGGGTTTGGTAGAGCAGGAAGGGAGCGGGCTCAGATACGGAAATGACTGACCATTTGCTGCAGTTGGCCGCCCAATCGGGCCAATTCAACGCTGGATGCTGCGGTTTCTTCACTGGCCGAGGCGCTTTGCTCGGCAACGTCACGCACATGCAGGATGCTGCGGCTGATCTCTTCGGCCACCGAGCTTTGTTGCTCGGCTGCCGTGGCGATCTGCTGGTTCATGGCCTGGATGTTCGACACGGTTTGCGTGATGTTTTCCAGGGATGTACCGGCCTTGCGCGCCAGTTCCACGCTGCTGTGGGTCAGTTCGCGGCTGCTGAGCATGATGCTCGACACCTGGCGGGTGCCGTTCTGCAGGCCGGCGACCAGGCTTTCGATTTCTTCGGTGGACTGCTGGGTGCGCTGGGCCAGGCCGCGGACTTCGTCGGCAACCACGGCAAAGCCACGCCCGGCTTCCCCGGCGCGAGCGGCTTCGATGGCGGCGTTGAGGGCCAGCAGGTTGGTCTGCTCGGCCACGGCCTTGATCACGTCCATGACCTTGCTGATCTTGGCGCTTTCCTGTTCCAGCTCGTTCATGGCGTCGCTGGAGCGACCGACTTCACTGGCCAGACGTTCGATCTGGGTAATCGCCTGAATCACCACCTGGTCGCCGGCGCGGGCCTGTTCATCAGCCTGGGAGGCGGCCATAGAGGCCTGTTCGGCATTGCGCGCGACTTCGTGGACGGTGGCCGACATCTCGTGCATGGCGGTGGCCACCTGGTCGGTTTCGTTCTTCTGGCTGTTAACGCCGGCGCTGGTCTGCTCGGTCACGGCAGAGAGCTCTTCGGCGGCGCTGGCGATCTGGGTGACCCCGTCACGGATGCCGCCAATCAGGTCGCGCAGGGTTGCGCCCATGCGCTGGATGCCTTGCTGCAGCACGCCGATTTCATCCTGGCGCGTGACGACCATGTTGTGGGTCAGGTCGCCGGAGGCAATGCGCTCGACCACCACCAAGGTATCGCGCAACGGCCGGGTGATCTGACGGGTAATCAGCACGGCGGCAAGGATGCCCAACAACAGCGCCAGAATTGTGCAGCTCAGTTGCAGGGTACGGGCCTTGGCGCTTTCTTCATCGCGGCGAGTGATTTGCAGGTTGGACAGGTCATCGCAGATCTTCACGATCAGTTGCCCCTGATCGGTCATCTCCTTACGTGCCTGGACAATATTGGCGTAGGCCGCCTTGAAGTTTTGCACCGCGGTGCGGTAGTTGGTCAGGGCACTTTCCAGCTGTTTGAGGCGTTCACCCTGGCTATCGCCAAAAGCGCTGTTCAGTGGCTGCAAACCCGCAATGGCACTGTCCAACTGTTTGGTCACCAATTGCTCGGTATCGGCGTTGACGTTGGCGGTATAGCCGCGCACTTCATAGCGCACCATCATCAGGTCTTCACGGGCCTTGGTGATGGCCTGGTTCAGTTCGAAGCGACGTGCGTCATCAGGCGGCATCTTGGCGACATCGTCGTTGATCTGGGCGATCAACGCGGCACCCTTGACGGCTTGCACACCCATTTCGGCGCGCATGGCGTTGCCTTCTATATAGCCTTTGCGCATGGCACTCAGGGACTTGTCGTAGTCGGTGATCACGCCGCCGAGCTGTTGCAGCAACTTGACGTTTTCCGGGCTTTTGAAGATCGACAGCACTTTCTCTTGCTGTTTACGCAGGTCAGCGCTGGCGCTTTGCACCGATTGCGCGATGGTTTCGTCGCCGTTGGCCAGCATGTATTGCAGGCGTACGACGCGTAGTTTGGTCAGCTGGCTGTTGAGTTCGGCGATATCACCCATCCAGTTGCTGCGGTTGATCATGCTGTCCAGGCTGGTCCAGCCGGCCAGTGCAAGCAGGGCAGTAAAAACCAGCACAAGGCCAAAGCCCAGGGCCAGTTTCAAGTTGACGCTGATATTGGCAAACCAGCTATTCATATGTCTCTCCAGTGTCTATTTCTTGGGCATCAGGCAGCTGGAAAATTGTTGTTATTCGGCCAGCGTAAAAGGTCGGTCAAACACTATCGGCCGAGTTTTGCGGAGCTGAAACGAATTTCCTCCTGCGTGTTAGAGCCTATCCGATGATGGCACTAAGGCCAGTTTTCCAAAGAATAAAGTCAATGTGGCAATCGGCCGCAGCTCTATTACCCCTTGTTTGGATGCTATGGATTCGCCTGTTCACGGGTGTTAAGCATCTGATTGGACGCAATATTTTGGTTTTGGGTGATTAGTTGGCTCTGCAATTCCCCTACACTGGGGGTAAAAGTCAAAGAGCCATGAATATGCCACTGCGTACGTTGCCCCAGGCCAAAGCCTGGCTGGATGAGCAAGGAAAGTCTGTACAGGAATTTGCCCGTGAGCATGGTCTGTGTCCGTCCACGACCTACCAAGTGCTATCCGGCCATAAAAAAGGCAAACGCGGTAAATCCCATGCGGCGGCGGTTTGCCTGGGTATCAAGGTCGGCAGCCGCGATGATGGCGAAACCGGCGGTCACTGATCGCGGGCTGATGACGACGACCTGATCTCTTTTCCTCTACGGCCACACGGCGGTGCAAGCTGTGGGGTAAAGTGTGGGCCATATCTGATGGCCTTCCGATTTAACCCATAAAATAAGGGGTAAAACCGCATATGTACGCGGAGGGATCCACCTCGTACATTACGCTGTAAAATATGTGCCTTGTGGGTACCTTGGCCCTATCGAGCCTTTTATGAGCAAATTGACCCAGACCTTTGTCAGAACCGTGCAAACCCCGGGCAGCTACCACGATGAACGTGGTTTGTTGCTGCGTGTCGGGGCCAGTGGTAGCAAGCGCTGGGTTTTTCGCTATCAGCGTGCCGGCCGGCGCCATGACCTGGGGTTGGGCAGCTTTCCGGCAGTGTCGTTGAAGGCTGCGCGCCTGGCCCTCGACACGTTGCGTCTGCAACTGGCCCAGGGGCATGACCCCTTGGCTGGGCCGAAACCCGAAGCTGCGCAGGTGCAGGTGACCTTTCGCGAGGAGGCTGAGCGTTATATCAACACCCACCGGCCAAGCTGGAAGAATGCTCGCCACGCCCAGCAATGGCAGCATTCGCTGCGCGATTATGTCTATCCGTTGCTGGGTGAGCAGTCGGTAGCGCTGATCGACACTGATCAGGTCCTGCAGGTGTTGGTGCCGATCTGGCAGCAGATCCCGGAAACGGCGTCTCGACTACGCAACCGCATCGAGCTGGTGCTCGATGCCGCCAAGGCGCGCAAGCTACGCGACGGGGAAAATCCGGCACGCTGGCGTGGCCATCTGGACAAACTGCTGCCCCGGCAAAAGCGTGTTCAGATGCACTTTGCGGCGATGCCGGCAGATGAGGTTGGCAATTTTATGCGCCAGCTCGATAGTCTGGACAGTACGGCGGCGCGAGCCTGCGAATTACTCGTTCTTACCGCCTGCCGCAGTGCCGAGATCTGCGGCGCGCTTTGGGATGAGTTCGACCTGGTCAGCGGCATCTGGACCATCGGCGCGCAACGCATGAAGGCGGCCAGGCTACATCGCGTGCCCTTGTGCACCAGTGCGCTGCAGGTCCTGGCCCAGCAGGCAGGCAAGCATCCGCGCTATGTGTTCCCCAATGCCCGGCAGTCGGCCGCTCTGCCCGGCAATGCGCTGCGCCGGACCATGGACGAACTCGGCGCCAGCGAATACGTACCCCACGGTTTTCGCTCGACTTTCCGTACCTGGGCCGCAGAACATACGCAATTCCCTCGGGAAGTCTGTGAAATGGCCTTGGCGCACAGCCTCGATGACAAGGTCCAGGCCGCCTATAACCGCAGTGATCTGCTGGATAAGCGCCGTCTGCTGATGCAGGAATGGGCGGCGTTTATCCAGCAAGGCGCCGACGTCCCCGTCAGTCTTCAGGCCCGGGCAGGTTAAGCCCGAGTTGGGCGCTGTTGGTCTTCTTCTTATTTATGACCGGTATGCGCGGCGATGACTGCGAGTAGGTGGACTCGACGTTGCTGGGCTTGCTCACCGGCTCGATCGCCGGTTGCTGGCCAACCAGGTCATCGGGGTTGAGATACAGGTTCATCCGGGGAATGACCTCGATCCGCGCCTTCTTGTCAGGCCGCTCGGCTTGCCGGGCATGGCGGTCGAAATCGCGTAGATCATGCACGACGGTGGGCTCGTCGCCGGCCAGCACGAACATCGGCAGATTGCTGTGGATCATCGCGTCGTAGCGTGAGCTGCCGGAGAAATACACCATGGCCCGTGGGTGCGGAGCGACCTTCTTGTACTTGATCAGCGTGGCCTGATCCGACAGATTGACGATGCGCCGCAGCTCGGCACCGGCCTGGGTTTGCTCCAATGCGACGCCCTCCTTCGTGGACTGCAGCTCGGCGGCCTTGCCCAGGTACTCGCGCACCTTGCCCACGGCAATCCGTTCGCCGCCGGTGGTATGCCCGGCCCAGGTGAATACCAGCAGGCGCGGACAGACATCGAACGCCTGACTGTGACGCGCCAGCTGCTTCATGCTGAACTGATAGCCCAGGGCCTGGCGCAGGATTTTCGAGCGGGCGGTAGGTGCCAGATTCAGTTCGATGCGGGTCTGCTCGATGGCCATCAGCAGTTGATCCTTGAGCAGATTGATCTCGCGGATGGGCTCAAGGAGACTTTCACGCATCACGAAATAGCCCGGCAAACGCATCACCGTGCCGGGCGCCTGCCCTGGTTCGCGCTCGAAGGTGCTCATGGCGCGCAGTGTTGCCTGGATGGCGGCCTCGCCTTCCAGCGCACGCACCTCAATAAAATCGGGAGCCTTTTGCTCGGACAATACCGGCAATTGCCAGACCTTGCCGCTGACGACCAGCCGTGGCCAAACGAGCTGAAAAGCCTCAAGGCGCTCCACCAGTAAAGCATGGGCAGCAGTAATATCCGTCAGCATGGGATCTATCTCAAATTAATACCACCCCTATTATAGCTTTATCCATATGCGCGCGCCTTCCCTTCCGCAACGCTGCGTGGGCGCTTCCCGGGGAGGAAGAAGAGCGCAATTAGAAAAGCTGTTTGTGAGGGGTGGTATTGGCATTCTTATTATCCTTGATTAAATGTTAGCTATATATCTAGCTATCTTAATGGGCGTTTGGGCTTGTGCATTTGTTGGCGTTTAAGCTGACCCGCCCAGGCCATCGCGGCGGGTCATTCTGGGGAGCAAGGATACCTGCCCGGCAGATAGCTAACGACATAGATATCTACCGCATAGCTATCTATATAGCTATTTGAGCTGGTAGTGCTTCATCAGCAGCTGCTGAACGATATCCGTCTCGGTGACGCGTTTGCCTGTACGCGCTGATTCCTGCGCTGCGCCGATTTTCAAAGCATTGGCGATGTCCCAGCGCAGGCGAAACAGCTTCTGCACGGTAGGCTCAGGTTTGAACGCTTCGATGGCTTGGGGCTTGGACGCCTCGACCGGTGCGCTTTCAACCTCGCTCGGCTTTTTTGCCAGGGCTTTGTCAGCCTCCCCTCCTTCGAGAAACTCCGTCGGGTCCTTTTTGAAGCTTTTGATGTCTGGCTTGGCCTTGATCATCCCAGCACCTCGGCAACGAAAGCGTTCATTTCCTGAATAGCTGCATGATCACGCTTGAGCTCATGAACGATGGCGCCTTCACTGATGCAGCGACGGAACGCTACGCGCTCGCAGATCTTGGTTTTGAATACGCTGAAAGATTGCTCTTCCAGGAAGGTCAGCATTTCACCGGTGTCCTTGGTACGGGTATCAACCCGCGACAGCAGCATGCGCACATCCAGGTCCGGGTTGTAGTCACGGGCCAGGTCGACCACGGTCAACAGATCGGTCATGGCCGCTGCGTCGAAAGAACTGGCGCCCACAGGCACGATGACGACTTCTGCCAGCAACAGGGCTGAACGCAGGCCGACCGAATCACGGCCGCCGGCATCAACAACGACGTGTTCATAAGAGCTGGCCAACTGGCGGCCCTCGGAGTTGATCGCTTTGCCCTGCAGGCAGACCGTGGTCGGGCTCGGGCTGTATTCAGGATTATCGCGACGCCAGGCTGCCCAGCTTGCTGCGCTGGCCTGGGGGTCGCCATCGATCAGCAATGTTTTACCGCGTATGGCCAACAAGGTGGCCAAGTGCACGGCGGTGGTGGTTTTGCCGACACCGCCTTTAGTGTTCACACAAGCGAAAATGGTCAAGTGGACGTCCTGTTCAGATAGATAGCCAGATAGATAGCTGTAACTCAGGCGCCAGTATAGCTATCTATCTATATAGCTATCTATAGTCTTTGGCCCTTTTAGCCTGCGGGTTTCGTCGGGTTTCTTTGCCGATCCGTCTCTGCTGTCGTGTAGGCTAGGTCTGATTTTTCAGCAGGATTTTTCCGGGCGATCATTGCTTCGCGGATTGACCTGGTTGGCGACAGATCGTGGTAACCGCCAAAGCTTTTGTCGCCGAGGTCCGGGCTCAGGTTTTCCACGCTCGGATCTGTTTTCTACGGCGGAAATGACGATTTAATGGTTTTTTCAGTCAGATGCCAGGCTGCAAACGCGTCGCCAAGGCCTCCACGGAGCGCCCAGAGGAGCGAGAAGCAATTATCGCTGGCACCTGCTGGTTGAAAGGCGCCTTTTTCGCCTGTGCGCGCTCTCAGGAGGTTTTAGCGCTATGGCTTTTTGGCTTTTCGCTTTTGATTTTCAAACCAGAAAAAAAATTGGCTTTTGCGCTCGCGTTTTTAAAATCTTTTTTTCTTGTTTTTAAAGCTTGTTTTTAAAGCTTGTTTTTAGGATCGCTACAGCCCTTGATTTACGTGGCCTCCAGCGATGCAACGACTACAGATTCCGGCTATGCGACTACAAATTCCGGCTATGACGACTACAGATTCCAGCTCTCACGACTACAAATTTCAGCTATTACGACTACAGATTCCGGCTGTTATCCACAGGCATTTGAACGAGTTACGATTTCCTACTGCCTTCTGAGCTGCATCTGACGACTACAAATTCCGGCTATTGGCTGTTTTCCCCCGCAACGACTACAGATTCCGGCTATCCGGGACCTTTCTATCGACTACAAATTCCGGCTATGGCCGTTTGCCGGGGTTTTCCTGGGCTTACATCCTGAAACCAAATCCAGCTGGACTGATTTTTCCGGCTATCGACTACAAATTCCGGCTATCGAGGGGTTTTGCATCGACTACAGATTCCGGCTATGGCTAGGTGCCATCTTTTTATCTGTCTCTCCCGTGAGACACATCCTGTCTAACGACTACAAATTCCGGCTAGATGCATTGTCGATCAGGCTTGGTACTATCGACTCATTCCAGAGTCGGTATGAGTCG